>JAPOON010000228.1 GCA_026713405.1 Gammaproteobacteria bacterium | reverse complement strand
CGATAATCCACGCCCTTGAGGACGGGCAGGTCAAAACATGATGTCTGGGGTTCAGTTGTGAGCATGCAACTGCTCGTTCAGGGCGATGGCTTTCCGGTTGGTCCGGCACTGCACCTCGCCGCTCTCGCTGTGACGTATGAACAGCATGTCGGAGCCGCCCGCGAGTTCCCGGCCCCGCACCACGCGCATCCGGTTGCCGTCTTCGTCGATCACGGTCACCCGGGTGCCCGCGGTGATGTAGAGGCCTGCCTCGATCGTGCAGCGGTCGCCGAGCGGTATCCCGGTGCCCCCGTTGGCGCCGATCAGGCACTGCTTGCCGATGGTGATGGTGATCTCGCCGCCCCCCGCAAGGGTGCCCATGGTGCTGGCGGCGCCGCCCAGGTCAGAGCCCTGGCCGAGAATGACGCCCTGGGAGATGCGGCCTTCGACCATGTTGGGGCCGAGGGCCGCCGCGTTGAAGTTGACCGCGCCGGAGGGCATGACCGTCGTGCCCTCGCCGAGGTAGGCACCCAGCCGGATACGGCTGGAATCGGCGATGCGCACCCCCGACGGGACGACGTAGTTCGCCATCTTTGGAAACTTGTCGACGGAGAGCACTTCGAAGTGGCGGCCGTCGAGGCGCGCCTGAAGCTGCCGCCCGGGAAGGTCCGCGAGGGCGATGGCGCCTTCCGTGGTCCACGCGACGGTCTGCAGGTGCGCGAAAATGCCGTCCAGGTTCATGCTGTTGGGAAGCGCCAGGCGGTGCGAGAGCAGGTGCAGCTTGAGGAAGGCTTCGGGGGTCGAGGATATGGCCTGATCGGCCGGCAGCAGCGTCGCGATCAACTCCCGGCCGCTCTCGAGCATCGGCGCCAGGGCGGGTTGGTGAGCCAGCACGAAGTCGCGGACCTGCTCTGCCTGCAGGGGCGTCGTGCCGGGCTTGAATGCCGCAATGACGGCATCGCCGAGATCGCCCTGGGGCTCCTTCAGCGGGGCCGGAAAAAAGCAGTCGATGCAGTTGCCCTGACCGTCGCGGGTCGCAACCCCGATGGCAAACGCGAACACAGACATGAGGCTCTCCTCGCACAGCCTCTGCAGAAGGGGCGCGTACGCTACCAGCCCAGTGCCCCGTCCTACAAGTTCCACCCACGACGCGCCACAGAGGGGGCGATGCCCCGGCCTGGAGAGAATGCGGTAAACCGGCGCCAAATCGGCTCATCCAGCAAACTGATCCACGAACACGAGATATGGATGAACGGGGCGATGCCCCAGCCCGAAGAGAATGCCGTGAATGGGCGCGAAGCAGACGCAGTCGACAGACTGATCCGCGAACAGATGTATAGAATAGACCGCGTTCCAGTCCCTGAGTCCGCCCCAAGGCAATGCAATTCGTCCCCACTGAAGAGCAACAGCAGTTCCGCGAAATGGTAAGCCGCTTTCTCGCCGCGGAGTCGCCCGCCGCGGAGGTGCGGCGTCAAATGCAGAGCGAAACCGGCTTCGACCGGGAAGTCTGGCGGCGCATGGCACAGGAGGTGGGGTTGCCGGCGCTCATGGTCCCGGAACGATACGGGGGCGCCGGGTTCGGTATGGTCGAGGTGGGCATCGCCATGGAGGAAATGGGCCGCGCGCTCTACTGCGGGCCCTATTTCGGTTCGGCGGTGCTCGGTGTGGCGGCGCTTCTCAACTGCGCCGATGAGGCTGCCCGGGCGCGGCTGCTGCCGCGAATCGCCAGCGGAGAAACCCTCGCTGCCCTGGCCGGGAGCTACCGGGCTCCGCAGGTGGTTCGAGACGGCAACGTCCTGTCGGGTACGGCACGGCCGGTCGTGGACGGCATGGCCTCGGATGTGCTGCTGGTGGTTGCCGCCGGCCCGGGCGGCGCCGAACTTCACGAAGTCGACCCGCTTGCAGCAGGGGTGCACAGGCGACCGCTCGAGGTGATCGATCCTACCCGGCGCCTGGCCGAACTGCGTCTTCAGGGCGCCCCGGCAAGGCTGATCGGCAGTGCCGGAGAGGGGCTGACCCGGGCGCTGGACCTGGGTGTCATCGCCCTGGCCGGCGAAATGGCCGGGGGCGCGCAACGCCTGTTCGACGATACCCTTGACTACCTCAAGCTGCGGGTGCAGTTCGGCCGCACCATCGCCTCCTTCCAGGCCGTAAAACACCGTTGTGCGGAATTGCTGCTCAATGTCGAACTGGCGAAGTCCGCCGCCTGCCACGCGGCAGCCGCCGCGGACGACAACGACCCGCACCTCGGCTACCACGCGAGTCTTGCCAAGGCGGGCGTTGCGGATGCCTACATGCTCGTCGCGGCGGAAGCCATCCAGTTGCACGGCGGCATCGGCTTTACCGCCGAACAGGATACGCAGCTCTACTACAAGCGCGCCAAGGCATCGGAAGTGCTGCTCGGCAACCCGGCCTGGCATCGCGAACGCATGATCTCGGACCTGGAAAGCCGCGAGGAGGCCGCATGAGCCTGCCCTCCGCGAACGAGGTACGGGCCGAAGTGCGGGCATGGCTTGCTGAACACTGGCACCCCGACCAGTCGCTGGTCGACTGGCGCACCAGGCTCATCAACGCCGGTTGGGCGATGCCCGAATGGCCGGAAGCCTGGTACGGGCGCGGCTATCCCTCCGAATTGGTGCGGGTGGTCGAGCAGGAATTTGCCCGGGCCGGGGCTGTCGGCGGGGCGCGGGCCGGCATCCGGCTGCTGGCCGCGGCGACGCTGCTCGAGCACGGTACCGATGCCCAGAAGGCGAAATACCTGAGGCGGATCGTCACCGGTGAGGATACCTGGTGCCAGTTGTTCAGCGAGCCGGGCAGCGGCTCCGACCTGGCCGGGTCCACCACCCGTGCGGAACCCACGGTGGGTGGCTGGGTCGTCAACGGCCAGAAAGTGTGGACCACCAGCGCCCACCACGCGGATTGGGGTCTGCTGCTTGCCCGCACGGACTGGGATGCGCCGAAGCACCGGGGCCTGACCTATTTCGTTCTCGACATGCGCCAGCCGGGAGTGGAGGTGCACCCCATCCGGCAAATGAACGGCTACGCATCGTTCAACCAGGTGTTCATGAACGATGCGCACATATCCGAGGAGGATCGGGTCGGCGAGGTCGGCGGGGGCTGGGCGGTGGCCATGACCACTCTCGCCCACGAACGGCGCCGGGCGGATGGCGTACGGTCCGGTGCTGCGGACGTTGCCGGCACCGGGGAACGCAGGGGCCGCATCTACGAGGAAGAGGCCGAGGAGGTCGCCACGGCCATGGCGCCCTATGTCTGGTATCCCCAGCGAGCGGGGCGGGTCGACCTGGCGGT
>JAPOON010000227.1 GCA_026713405.1 Gammaproteobacteria bacterium | reverse complement strand
GGTCGGCCATGAGTACCAGCATGATGCTGGGTGGGATGAGAATGCCGAGCGTGCCGACCGCGCACACGGTGCCCGAGGCCAGGGACTTGTCGTAGCCCTGGTTCAGCATGACGGGCAGCCCGAGCAGCGCCAGCAGCACCACGGACGCGCCGATGATGCCGGTGGTGGCGGCGAGCAGCACGCCGATAAGCGTGACGGTCACGGCGAGCCCGCCGCGAATGCCGCCGAACAGCCGCGAGAAGCTGACCATGAGTTCCCTGGCGATGCCGGAACGGTCGAGCATCAGGCCCATGAAGATGAACATGGGCAGCGCCACCATCACCCAGTTCTCCATGACGTTCCAGGAGCGGTCGACCACCAGCGAGGTGTAGTTCCAGTCGATGGAGAAGGGGACGTTGAAGTCGACGTGCAGCACGATGGCCAGCGCGGTGAAAAGGATGGACAGGCCGCCCAGGATCCAGGCCACCGGAAAGCCGGTGAACACCAGGCCGATGAAGCTCAGGAACATGCAGAGCGCGAGAATCTCATTCGGATCCATGGGCGCTCCGTTGGGGTGCGGGCGGTCGCGGCGATTCAGGCATGACGATTACCGCTGCCGTTTTCGCCGTCGGCATCCAGGAACAGGAAGGTCCACACCCTAGACAGGCGCGAGAGGGCCGCGAGCAGGAGCAGGGCGAACCCGAGCGGCAGCATGGCCTTGACGGCCCACCGGTAGGGCACCCCGCCGGGCGATGCGGACACCTCGCCGAGTTCGAAACTGACGCGCACGAACGGCGCGCTGTAAATGAGCATCACCAGGATGAACGGCAACGCCAGCAGGAGCAGGCCGTACAACTCGATCCAGGCCTTCAGCCCCGGTGAGTACCGCTCGTGCAGCACATCGACGCGAATGTGCGCATCCGCCTGCAGGGCATAGCCGAGGCCGAGCAGGAACCCGGCCGCATAGATATGCCACTGGATTTCCTCGAACTCGATGCGGCCCTCGCCGAAGGCGTAGCGCAGGATCACGTTGGCGACGATGATCGCCACGAGAACCAGCCACAGCCACGACGACCAGTGGCCGATGCGGACCAGCCAGGGGTCGACCGCCCGGGACAGGCGCGTCTGCGGCAGGTCCAGGGTCGACCCGGCGATGGTTGACTCGATGGAACGCGGTTCGTCCATCAGAAATCCCTGGGCAGGTAGCCCCGCGCTTTCCAGTGGGCATAGTCGGCCCGAAATGCGTTCTGCGAGGCCAGAATCGCGGCGAAGTCCGGATCGCGCTGCGCTTCCTCCTCCAGGACGGTCTCGGTGATGCGCTCCAGTGCCCGCAGCAGGTCGTCCGGCAGGGTTTCCGCGGTGACGCCGACTTCGGGGAACCCGGCGATCACCGCGCCCTGCAGCGCTTCGCTGCGCGCCAGGTTGCGCAGCACGCCGGCGGTGCAGGCGGTTTCGATGAGGGTCTGGTCGGCCGCAGAGGTGTTGTTCCAGACATCCATGTTGACGACCATGTGGGATGCCGTGGACGGCTGGTGCCAGCCCGGGTAGTAGTTGAAAGTAGCCACCCGGTTGAAACCCAGCGCCTGGTCGACGATGGGCAGGGCGTATTCGGTGGCATCGATGGCGCCCTTCTCGAGGGCCTGGAAGATCTCGCCGCCCGGCAGCATGGTGACCGAGGCGCCGGTGCGCTCGATGACCTTGCCGCCGATGCCGGCGAAGCGAATCTTCAGGCCCTGCATGTCTGCGAGGCTCCTGACCGGTTCCCGGAACCAGCCGGCCGTCTCGGGCCCGGTCAGGCCGCAGAAAATGATGTGCGTGTTGTGCTTGGCGTACAGCGCCCGACCCACCGCTTCGCCCCCGGCGTCGAACCACCACGCCGCAAATTCCCAGGGTTCCATGCCGAACGGTACGGCGGCGAGCAGCGCCGAGGAAGGAATGCGTCCCTGGTCGTAGCCGAGCCAGGTATAGCCGGCTTCGATCTTGCCGTCTCGAACCGCCTCGCTGATCCCGAACGCGGGCACCACTTCACCCGGCTCGAACAGGCGGATGTCCACGGCGCCGCCGGAAGCCGCCCGCAGGGACTCGGTGACGTAGATCGGGTTGTCCCCCAGCACCGGCATGGTGGTCTGAAACGACAGGGGCAGGCGCCAGTGGACACGCCTGACTACTTCGCCGGTCGAGGCAGAGTCGCCGCTGCTGGAGGCGACCTGCTCCCCGGCGGGACGCAACGCCAGGCTGCCGATCAGGCCGGTGAGAAAGGCGATGGCGACGGCAAACGCCGCCGAGGTGTTGGTGATCTTGCTGCGGCTCATGGGATTCCTTCCCTCTCAGGTATTCTCCATCCGCCGGGCCCGGGCGCAGCTGTTTCGCGAACGGCCATGCCACCTCGACATCTTTGCATCGAAATTATGCGAGGTTCGCGCGCCGGCTCCCGCAACCGCACTGTAACCCGGCGCGGAGGCAGCGGTCGAACCAACCCGTGTTCGGGCATCCGCAACGGCCGGGCGGCGCACCGCCGGACTGTTGCCACGGGCTGCCAGGCGTGGGACGGGCATAATGGGCGCCGAAGGTGCGTGGCGGGCGCGGGCGAAAACGCGGTACCCATGCGTGAAATGACCAGGCGGAGGGTGTGACCTGTGGCGGAGGTGGTTTGTTTCGGGGAGATCATGTTGCGGCTCACGGCCCCGGACTACGGGCGCCTGCTGCAATCGCCCCGGTTCGATGCGGCGCTCGGCGGTGCGGAGACCAATGTTGCGGTGGCGCTGGCGGGTTTCGGCATCGATGTGGCGGTAGCGACCGCGCTGCCGGAGAACCCTCTCGGCGATGCCACAGTCGCCGCGTTGCGCGGTTTCGGCGTCGGCACGGACAACGTCTGCCGGCGCGGCGACCGGATGGGTATCTACTTTGTCGAGACCGGCTCCGGCTATCTCGGCACGAAGGTGACATACGATCGTACGGGCTCGGCGCTCGCTACGGTTCAGCCCGGCGACCTCGACTGGCCTGCCATTCTGGCCGGCGCCCGATGGCTGCACGTTACCGGCATCACGCCGGCGCTCAGCGCAGCCGCGGCGGATGCGACGCGGGCGGCGGTGGCGTGCGCCCGGAAGCTCGACGTCAAGGTCTCCTGCGACGCCAACTATCGCAGCAAGCTCTGGAATTACGGCGCATCGCCCTCTTCCGTAATGAAAGAGATCGTTGGGGATGTCGATGTACTTGTAGCCGGCGCGGACGACTTCCGCAAGATGTTCGACATCGTCACGGAGCCGTCGGCCGGCGACGACTACGGGGCCGTTTTCGAGACGTTGAGTGCCGAGGCAATGGCGGCCTGGCCCAACCTCTCGCTGGTGGCCGGTACCTGGCGCGATGTCCGGGGCGCCAACAGCAACGGCTGGTCGGGCTGCCTGCGTACCCGGTCCGGGTTCCAACGCGCGCGCTACTACCAGATCCGCCACATCGCCGACCGTATCGGCACCGGCGATGCTTTCACCGCCGGGCTGATCTACCGCCTGCTCCGCGGCGCAACCCCGGAGTCGGCTCTTGAGTTCGCGGTTGCCGCCGGCTGCATCAATCACGCCATTCCCGGCGATTTTCACCGTACCGGCGTTACCGAGATCGAAGCGCTCCTCGGCGGGGAGGAATCGGCCCGGGTGCAGCGTTGATTGCGGCCGGCCAACAGACCCCGGATTTCCCCGGGCGAGGTGAATGGACAACCGCCAACCGACCTCGTCATCGGATTGCTTGCTTTCGCGGTGCCGTTTAGTAAAGTCCCCGCTTTCGCCTTCCGGCCGGCCGCCGGAAACCAATGGGGAAATTCATGCTGATTGCGACGCCTAAGGAAACCTGGCCCGGTGAACTGCGGGCCGCACTCGTACCGGCCGGCGTGAAGAAGCTGGTGGCGGCCGGGTTCGAGATTGCTGTGGAGGCGGGCGCCGGCGCTGCCGCGGGCTATCCGGACAGCGAGTACGAAGCGGCCGGTGCGGCGGTGCGTGGCGACCGGGCGGGGCTGCTCGGTGATGCGGACGTCGTACTCAGGGTGCGCAAGCCCGACCCGGCCGAGACGGCGCTGCTCAAGACGGGCTGCATACACATCAGCTTTCTTGATCCGTTCAACGAGAAGCCCCTGGTGGAGACACTGGCGGCCCAGGGTGTCACGCTCGTTTCCATGGAGATGATTCCGCGCACCACCAAGGCGCAGAAGATGGATGCGCTGTCCTCCCAGGCCAACCTCGCCGGTTATGTGACCGTCGTGCTGGCGGCGTACCACAGCAGGAAGATCTTTCCGATGATGATGACGCCGGCCGGTACGATCGCCCCGTCCCGGGTATTCGTCATCGGCGCGGGCGTTGCCGGACTGCAGGCCATTGCCACCGCCAAGCGCCTCGGCGCCCGGGTGGAAGCCTTCGATACGCGCCCGGTGGTGGCCGAGCAGGTGCGCTCGCTCGGGGCAAAGTTCGTGGAGATCGATCTCGGCGAGATCGGCCAGACCGAGCAGGGCTACGCGAAGGCGCTGACGCCGGAGCAACTCGAATTGCAGAAAGAGGGTCAGAAGCGGGTGATCGCCCAGTCGGATGTCGTCATTACCACGGCCCAGGTTTTCGGCCGCCCGGCGCCGCGCATCGTCACGGCCGACATGGTGGCCGCGATGCGCCCCGGCAGCGTGGTCGTGGACATGGCGGTGGAAAGTGGCGGCAACGTCGAAGGCTCGGTATTGAACGAGGTCGTCGATGTGGGTGGTGTCAGCATTGTAGGCTTGGGCAACCTGCCCTCCGATGTGTCCCGGCACGCCAGCGACATGTACTCGGCCAACCTGGTCAACCTGCTGGAAGAGTTCTGGGACGGTGAAGCCAGAACCTTGAATCTCGACCCGGAAGACGAAATTGCCGCGGGCTGCGTGATTGCCCGGGGCGGCGAGATCGTCAACGACACCATCGCGAACCTCTGAGGGAGCCGCACATGGAAGCCGTATTTCTCGCCCTTGTACTGATGTTGTCCATCTTCCTCGGCTTCGAGCTCATCTCGAAGGTGCCGGCAACGCTGCATACGCCATTGATGTCGGGCGCCAACGCCATTTCCGGCATCACCATCGTCGGCGCGCTGATCTCGGCCGGTTCGGGCCTGGCACAGGTGGCCACCTGGCTCGGGGCGCTCGCCGTCGTCTTCGCCACCATCAACGTGGTGGGCGGCTACCTGGTCACCAACCGCATGCTGGGGATGTTCAGGAAGAAACCCGACAAGGGTTCGACGGGAGCATCCTCGTGACCCTGGAACTCATCAATGTCTGGTACATCGTCGCGGCCGCGCTGTTCGTATTCGGGCTGAAACAGCTGGGCTCGCCGGCCACCGCCGTACGGGGCAACCTGCTGTCGGCCATCGGCATGCTCATCGCCGTGGTGGTGACGCTCTTCTCCCAGGAAATTCTCGAATTCCGCTGGATATTGGCCGCGGCGGCAGTGGGCGCCCTGATTGGCGCGGTGGCGGCGCAGCGCATCGCCATGACGGCGATGCCGGAGATGGTGGCGCTGTTCAACGGCTCCGGCGGCATTGCGAGCCTGCTGGTGGGTTGGTCGGCGCTCTACAGCCAGGGCAACACCACCTTTACCGACATCACCATCCTGCTCTCCATCCTGATCGGGGGGGTCACGTTTTCCGGCAGCATCATCGCCTGGGGCAAGCTATCCGAGGTGATGACCAGCCGCGCCGTGGTGTTCGGCGCCCAGCGCCTGGTCAACGGCCTGATCCTCATTGCGCTGGTGACGTGCGGCGTGCTGTTCTGCCTGGAGCCCGGCGTGGACTCTCCCTACCTGTACGCCGTTATCGGCCTCAGCTTCCTGTTCGGCGTCATGGCCGTCATGCCCATCGGCGGGGCGGACATGCCGGTGGTGATCTCGCTTCTG
>JAPOON010000226.1 GCA_026713405.1 Gammaproteobacteria bacterium | reverse complement strand
GGCTTCGCCGCGGGCGATCCCCGGCCGCCGTTGCGCCCGGTGACCGGCGGGTCACTCGAGGAGTTGCATGCCGGCCTCGCCGCCCTGAACATTGGCTGAAACTATCGCTCTGGAGGAAGGAAGATGGCCAACGAAACATCCCAACCCGAACTGCAGCCGAGGCAGTACCGGGAAAACTACGGTGAGTTCATCGGCGTCGGGGAGAACGGCAACCTGTGGGTGGAGGGCTGCGACGTTGCCGACCTCGCCGAGGAGTTCGGCACGCCCCTGTTCATCGTCAGCGAGAGCCAGTTCCGCTATACCTACCGGCAGTTCCGGGACGCGTTCCGCAAGCACTATCCCGCCGAGTCCCAGATCCTGTTCGCCAACAAGTCGAACAACGGCCTCGCCTACCGCCACATCATGAACCAGGAGGGGGCCGGCGGCGACTGCTTCGGCGTGAACGAGATGTACCTGTCCCTGCTGGCCGGAACCGATGCCGGCACCCTGGTGCTGAACGGCTCCAACAAGGAGGACGAGGAACTGGAAATGGCGGTGGCCAACGGGCTGTGCATCAACATCGACGCCACCGACGAACTCGACCGCATCGATGCGGTGTGCCGGCGGCAGAACCGGGAGGCCGATGTCGGCATCCGGCTGAAGCTGGATCTCGACCCGCTCGCCGAGCGCACGGGCGTCGCCATGCACGGCCCCGGCACCCTCAAGGAACAGAGCGACAGCACCAAGTGGGGCATGTCCCGGGACCAGACGGTGGCGATCGTCAAGCAAGCCCAGCAAATGCCGCACATCCACCTGCGCGAGACCCATTTCCACCTGAGCCGCATGTCCAACGTGGCCATGGACTTCGCCATCATGGCCCGGGAGATGGTCACCTGGTCCGGCCACATCCGCGACCACACCGGCTGGACGCCGCCCTGCATCGACATCGGCGGCGGCTGGACCTTCGGCAAGTGGTACGGCACCGGCCCGCGCGGCCAGATCGACGACGACTCGGCGCCCACGGCCGACGACTACGCGCGCCTGTGCAGCCAGGAGATACAGGCCGAGGCCGAACGGCTCGGGCTGCCGCTGCCCAAGCTGCGCCTGGAACCGGGCCGCTCGCTGTCCGGGCCTTCCGGGGTGGCGGTCGGAACGGTAGGCGCGGTCAAGCAGGGCGAGAAGAAGAAGTGGGTCAACCTGGATCTCTCCACCAACCACCTGTCGTGGTCGTCGGCGCTGGACTGGTACTACCACCCGGTGCCGGTGGCCGACGCCAGGGCGGAACGGAGCGAGACGGTGGACCTGGTCGGGCCGCTGTGCAACTCCGACGAACTCGGGCCCCATGTGCAGATGCCGCCCCTCAAGCGCGGCGACTACGTGGCCTTCCTCGACACCGGCGGTTATACCGAGCCCTGCGCGGCACGCTACAACGCCCAGTTGCTGCCGGCCACCGTGCTGGTCTGCGGCGACCAGGCCGAAGTCACCAGCGCGCGGGAACAGCTTCAGGACATCGCCGGGCGCTTCCGGGTACCGCCGCGGCTGCTCGCGGCTTCGTTCGTGCGCCGGTAAGGGACCTAACCGGACCTATTCATGAATAAACTACTGCGGTCGTCAATAGCAGCGAAAACACTGGGCGTGCTCCCGCCGCGTACTCGACGTGCTGTCAAGCACGCCTCCGTGCGCTCAACGTGCCGAGCACGCGTCCGCACCACCCAGCGTTTTCACTACTCTTGCCAACCTC
>JAPOON010000225.1 GCA_026713405.1 Gammaproteobacteria bacterium | reverse complement strand
GACGTGAAGCCGGAAGACCTGCGCCCGCTGATGCTGGTCGAGGCGGGGCAGGTGTTCTCCCAGGCCTGGCTGACGGCCACCGAGGAGCGCCTGGAGGCAGCGCTCGGCAATTCCGGCTATACGTTTGCCAGCGCCGGCGGTATCCCGCGCGTCAAGGAAGACGGAACGGTCAGCATCGACGTGGTGGTCGATGCGGGCAAGCGGGCCTATGTGCGGCGCGTCAGCTTCTCCGGCAACCGGGTGACCCAGGACGAGGTGATGCGCCGTGAATTGCGGCAGATGGAAGGCGGCTGGGCCTCGACCGCCCAGATCGACCTGTCCAAATTGCGCCTCGAGCGCCTGGGCTACTTCCAGGCAGTGAACGTGGAAACCCCGGAGGTACCCGGCACGGACGACCAGATCGACGTGAGTTTCACCGTGGAAGAACAGCCCTCGGGCAGCATTTCCGCGACCCTGGGCTACAGCCAGGGGTGGGGGCTGGTGGTCGGCGCCAACTACCAGGAAAACAACGTGCTCGGCACGGGCAACAGCCTCGGGCTCGGCGTGTCGTACTCGAAATATCAGAAATCGGCGAACTTCAACTACTTCAACCCCTACTACACCCTCGACGGCATCAGCCGGGGCTACAACGCCTATTTCCGGCGCCTCGACTGGGACGAGCGCAACATAGCGCGCTACAGCACCGATGCCTTCGGCGTCGGGGTGAACTTCGGCTTTCCCATCGGCGAGACGCAGCGCATCAACTTCGGTGGCTCCGTGGAGCAGACGAACCTGACCGAAGGGCGCTTCCCGGCACTGGAGATCAGCGAGTTCCTCGACAAGAACGGCGACGACTTCCTCAATTTCAAGGCGAACCTGTCCTGGGTCGGTTCCACGCTCAACCGGGGCCTCTTCCCCACCCGCGGACGTTCCCAGACGCTGGCCCTGCAGGCATCGGTTCCCGGCAGCGACCTGGAGTTCTGGAAGGTCACCTACAGGGGCGAACAGTATTTTCCGTTCTTCGCCGGGCTGACGCTTCGTTTCCGCACGGAGTTGGGCTATGGCGGCGGCTACGGCGGCACGGATGCCCTGCCGTTCTACGAGCACTTCTTTGCCGGCGGCTTCGGCTCCATTCGCGGGTTCGAGCAGTCCACCCTCGGGCCCCGTACCACCAATCCCACCCACGACATAGACGGCAACGAGATCCCAGCAGGCTTTTTCCGCAGGGGCAGGGCGCGGGACGGAGACCCGTTCGGGGGCAACATGCTCATCGAGGGAAGCCTGGAACTAATCCTCACGCTGCCCTTCGTCGAGGAGAACCGCCAGTTCCGGCCCGTCATATTCGTCGACGCCGGCAACGTCTTCAACACGAACTGTCCGGACGTCAGCCGCAACTGCTTCGGCCCGGATTTCGACGAGTTCCGTTACTCGGTGGGCTTCGGCATCACCTGGCTGACTGCCATGGGGCCGATGACCTTCGGTATCGCGAAGGCATTCAATACCAGCGACATCGACGAGAAAGAGTCGTTTCAGTTCGAGTTGGGTGTCGCTCGATAGGCCTGTCAACCCAGCCCGTGTGTTCTGATGTAGAATGTCGCGCGGTGCGAAGGTCGGTGATACGTGCGGGACGGGTTGGCATCCGCTCCGGGATTGTGGCTTTCGCAAGAGGGAGCACCTGACGCTCCCCGTCCGAGCCGTTGCCTTGGAGGAGCAGTCTCTCTTGTTCCCTGGCTTCAGGCTCTGAGCAGGACCAGATGAGGAGTAGCAGTGTGAACAACAGGCTGGCGGTCAAAATCACCGTATTGGCATTGTGCGGTTTCTTTCTCGCCGCGCCGCTGGCGGCGGCGGAGTTGGAAATCGCCGTTCTGGACACCCAGCGGGCAATCGTTGCCACCGAGGAAGCCCAGTCACTGATGGAGAAGGCGCAGAACGAGCTGAAGGAAGAAGAAACCGAGTTCAATGCGCTCGGCGAGGAACTGCTTGCATTGCAGCAGCAGCTCGAGAAAGACGGCGAGATCATGAGCCCGAGCGAGCAGCGCCGCATTCAGAAGGACATCGAAGGCAAGACGATCGATTATCAGTACCTGCGCAATAAGCTCCAGAAGCAACTCAACGACAAGCAGCAGGAACTGTTGCAGGTGATGGCGCCCAAGCTCAATGCCGTCCTGGAAGACCTGATTGCGCTGGAGGGATACGACCTCATCATGGAGCGGGCCAACCTGCGGTACGTCAATCCCAAGCACGACATAACGCGCCGGGTCACCGAGAAACTCAACGAGAAGCGCGACAATACCGAAAACTCTGATTCGTGACCCGATGCGGGGAGCGCCAGGGAGTAGACTCCCACAACAGTGGGCCCAGGGCGTTCCGCCTCGGTGAACTGGCCGAACACGTAGGCGGGGAGGTCGTTGGCGACCCGGCTGTCGAGATCGACGGGCCAGGCAGCCTGCTCAGTGCCGGGGCCGGCCAGATCAGCCACCTGTCCCATGCCGCTTACCGGGACAAGCTCGCGACCACCGGCGCGTCCGCGGTGATTCTCAAGCCGGCCGATCTTGCCGGTTGCCCGACCAATGCCCTCGTAGTCGCCAATCCGTACCACGCTTTCGCCAGGGTCTCCCAGCTGTGGGATGAGCCGCCGCCCCTGAATCGGGGAATTCACCCGAGTGCCGACGTCCACCCCGGCGCCGCTGTGCACCCGGCCGCGCGTATCGGCCCGAATGTGGTGGTGGGGCCCGATACCGAGATTGGCGCGAGAGTTCGCATTTACGCCAATGCCGTGGTGGGTCCGCGCTGCCTGCTCGATGAGGACGTGCGGCTGATGGCGAACGCGACGCTGTACGCAGACGTCAAGCTCGGCGCGCGAACCGTGGTCCATGCCAATTCGGTGGTGGGTTCCGACGGCTTCGGGTATACGCCGGACTCGAGCGGCCGGCTCGAAGCCATCGCCCAGCTCGGCGGTGTCACGGTCGGCCGTGATGTCTCGATCGGCTCCGGCACGACCATCGACCGGGGCACCATCGACGATACGGTGATCGAGGACGGCGTCAAGATCGACAACCAGGTGCAGATCGGCCACAACTGCCGGGTCGGTGCACACAGCCTCATCTGCGGTTGCGTCGGGCTGGTGGGCAGCACGACTATCGGCCGCCACTGCATATTGGCGGGCATGGTGGGCGTCGGCGGCGACCGTCCCATCGAAATCTGCGACCACGTCACGGTGAGCGGGGTCACCCACGTGGCGGGTTCCATCACCAGGCCCGGCACCTACGCGGGCGGTACAATCCACGACAGCATGCGCCCCTGGAAACGCAATGCCCTGCGGTTTCAGCGTCTCGACGAACTCTTCAAACGCGTTACCCGGCTGGAGCGAAAGATTCGATGAACAAAGGTCCTGAAGAGCCCCTCGACATCAAGAGCCTGACCGAGTACCTGCCCCACCGCTATCCGTTTCTGCTGGTCGACCGGGTCACCGAGCTGGTGCGGGGCGAACGTGTCAAGGGTTACAAGAACGTCACCATCAACGAGCCGTTCTTCGCGGGCCACTTTCCCGATCATCCGATAATGCCCGGCGTGCTCATCGTCGAGGCCATGGCCCAGGTATCGGGGGGGCTGGCGATGGAGACCCGGGAAACCCGGCCGGTGGGCTCCATCTTCTATCTGGCGGGCATGGACAACACCCGGTTCAAGCGGCCGGTGGTGCCCGGCGACCGGCTGGACATGGAAAGCGAGTTGCTCGTGGAACGCCGTACCGTGATGAAATTTGCCTGCAAGGCCCATGTCGGGGGCGAGCTTGCCTGCGAGACGCAGATTCTCTGCGCGGCGCGCACGTTGTGAGTTCGATCGACGCGCGGGCGATCGTCGACCCGGACGCGCGGCTCGGCAAGGACGTCGAAGTGGGCCCGTGGAGCGTCATCGGCCCGGGCGTGGAAATCGGTGCCGGCTGCCGCATCGGCACCCACGCAATCATCAGGGGCCCCACCCGGATGGGCGCCGGCAACCAGGTCTTCCAGTTCGCGACCATCGGCGAGGACACGCCCGCCCTGGCATACCGGGGCGAGCCGACCATCCTCGAAATCGGCGACGAGAACGTGTTTCGCGAGGGCGTTACCGTGCACCGGGGCATGGTCCAGGGCCGGGGCAAGACGGTGGTGGGCAGCCACGGGCTGTTCATGGCCTATGTACACATCGGCCACGACTGCCTGGTCGGCGACCATGTGATCATGGCGAACAATGCCTCCATCGCCGGCCACTGCACGGTGGGCGATCATGCCAACTTCGGCGGTTATGCCGGCGTGCCCCAGTTCCGCTACGTGGGCGCCCATACCCATGTGGCGGCGATGAGCCTCGTCCTCAAGGATGTGCCGGACTATGTCACCGCCGCGGGAAATCCGGCCTGCGCCGTGGGTATCAACGCCGAAGGCCTGCGCAGGCGCGGTTCCGGTGCCGAGGCGATAAACGCACTCAAGGAAGCATTCAGAGTGGTGTTCCGCCTGGGACTCACGGTCGACGAAGCTTGCGCAAGGCTGTGTGCGGACTATCCGGACTCGGTGGAGGTCGGACGGTTCGTCACGTCGATCCGGGCTTCCGAGGTGGGTATCGTCCGGCCGCGTCCGGGCCGGCCGGAATAGCTGCACGGGTGCAGCCCGGCGGGAGGAAGATGACCGCTCGGCGACGAACCCGGAAGGCGGGCCGCAGGTCGTGACGGTCACCATCGCCTTGGTGGCGGGCGAAGCATCGGGCGATCGGCTTGGCGCGGGCCTGATGCAGGCCCTGCACCGCCGGTTCGACGGATTGCGCTTCATCGGCATCGGTGGCGATGCCATGCTCGGTCAGGGTCTCGACCCCCTGGGCAGCATGGAAACGCTGGCGGTCAACGGCTTCCGGGACCCGCTGGTGAAGCTGCCGGGCATTCTGGGTCTCCTGGCGACCCTGCGCCGGCGTTTTCTTTCCGACCCGCCCGATGTCTTTGTGGGTGTGGATTTCAACGTTTTCAACCTGCGGCTGGAACGCATGCTGAAAGCCCGCGGTGTGCCGACCGTGCACTACGTCAGCCCGTCGGTCTACGCCTGGCGCCGCGGACGGGCGAAACGCATCGGGCGCTCGGCAGACCGGCTTCTGGCCCTGTTTCCCTTCGATGAACCCGGCTACGCCGGGACGGAGACCGAGGTCACCTTTGTCGGCCATCCGCTGGCCGATGCCATCGGCCTCGATGCCGGTGGGGAGGGCAATCGCCGGGCCGCGCGAGACAGGCTGGGGCTGGCAGGGGACAAGCCGGTTGTCGCGCTGCTGCCGGGCAGCCGCGATGGCGAGATCAGGCTGATGCTCGAACTCTTCCTGAAGGCCGCCGCGATTCTCCTGGATTCAATTGCAGGGGTCGCCTTCGTGATTCCCTGTCCGACGCCGTCGGTTGCGGCGATGGTGGAAAACGAGTTGCGCAAATGGCCGCAGCTTCCCTGTTCGGTGCACCGCGGCGACGGCCGCCTGCCACTGACCGCGTGCGATGCGGCCATCGTCAAGTCGGGCACCGCGACGCTGGAGGCGATGTTGTTGCGCCGGCCGATGGTGGTTACCTATCGCCTCGGGCCGCTGGCGTGGCGGCTGGCGCGCCGGCTTGTCCATACGGACTTCGTGGCGCTGCCGAACCTGCTCGCCGGACGGGCCCTGGTGCCGGAACTGCTGCAGCACGCGGCAACCCCCGCTGCGCTTGCGGAAAAACTGCAATCGGAACTGGACAAATTCGCTCGTCATCCAGATCATTTGCAGGCGTTTTCGGCATTGCACGAGCGTTTGCGAAGGAACGCCAGCGAACGTGCGGCCGACGCGGTGGCCAGCCTGCTGCCGGACGCGAATGCGATGGAGCGCGGAACATAACCACAGCCGGTAAGACCCTGTTCGATGCCAATGAAACGCCCATCTGGGAGGTGGACCTGGCGGCGGGCGTCGACGAGGTGGGCCGCGGTCCGCTGGCCGGCCCGGTAGTGGCGGGCGCGGTTATCCTGGACCGGCAGAATCCCATTGCAGGGCTCAGGGACTCCAAGCGTTTGAGCGCAAGGCGGCGCAACGAGCTTTCCCTGGAAATCCGGGAGCGCGCGCTTGCCTGCGCACTCGGCCGGGCGGAAGTTGAAGAGGTGGACCGGCTGAACGTGCTCAGGGCCAGCCTGCTGGCCATGCAGCGCGCGGTCGCGGCGTTGGGGGTGCGGCCGCGCATTGTCTATGTGGATGGCAACCGGTCACCAGCCATGTCTGTAACCACGGTCACCGTTGTGGGTGGCGACGACCTCGTGCCGCAGATCAGCGCCGGCTCGATCATTGCCAAGACGGCGCGGGATGCGGAGATGGCCGAGTTGGCCGTAGTCTTTCCGGGTTACGGCTTTGAGTGCCACAAGGGTTATGCCACCAGGCAGCATCTCGACGCCCTGGCCCGGCTCGGCCCCTGTGCGGCCCACCGGAACAGTTTCGCGCCGGTTCGCCGCGCGCGTTCAGGAGGGCTGAGGTGAGCGCCGCCGGTTTCGTCCATCTTCGCGTGCACAGCGAGTACTCCATTGCCGACGGATTGATCCGCCTGAAGGACCTGGCCCGGCGCGCGGCGGAGTTGTCGATGCCCGCCGTGGCCCTGACGGATAGCAGCAATCTCTACGGGCTCATGAAATTCCAACGGGCCTGTACGGACCTTGGTGTCAAACCCATTGCGGGGCTCGACCTCTGCTGCCCGGAAAACGGGGGCCCCCAGGGTGCAACCTGCCATGCGCCCGCGGATTCACCGGGTAGCGGGGAGGCCGGTCTGACGCTGCTCGCGTGCGGCCCCGCCGGCTACGGCAACCTGCTCGGCCTTGCATCGCTTGCGCACGGAGACCGTAAAAGGTGGGGCACCGTCAGTCGCGAGCAGCTTGCCGGGAACGCCGAGGGGCTGATCGCGCTGTCCGGAGGCCGCAACGGCGAAATCGGTCGCGCCCTGCTGCGTGGGGATGCCGCCGGCGCGCGCCGGGCAGCCGAGTGGTGGGCCGGCCGCTTTCCGCAGCGCTTTTATGTCGAACTGCAGCGCACCGGCCGGCCGGACGAGGAAAGATATCTGCGGGACGTGTTGCAGCTTGCGGCGGAGCTGGAACTGCCGGTCGTTGCCACAAACGATGTCTGCTTCCTGGACGAGGATGACTTCGAAGCCCATGAAACCCGGGTCTGCATCCAGCAGGGCAGGACCCTTGGCGACCCACGGCGGGAGCGTCAATACAGTTCCTCCCAGTACTTCAGGTCCGTCAAGGAGATGGCGGTGCTGTTTGCCGACCTTCCGGAAGCCCTCGACAACTCCCTGGAAATCGCCCGCCGCTGCACGGTCTGGCCGGACACCGACGAGACCTACCTGCCGAGTTACCCGGTACCGGAGGGAGAAAGCCTGGAAGACTACCTGGCAACGGAGGCCAGGAATGGGTTGGCGGAGCGCCTGGCCGAAATCGCCTCGCCCGAATCCGGCGAGGTGGATACGAACGCCTACGAGCAGCGCCTGGAGTACGAACTGGACGTCATCCGGAATATGGGATTCCCGGGGTACTTTCTGGTGGTCATGGAATTCATCGCCTGGGCACGAAGGCGGGATATCCCCGTAGGTCCGGGCCGCGGTTCCGGCGCCGGGTCGCTGGTGGCCTACGCGCTCAGGATCACGGATCTCGACCCCATCCGCTACGACCTGCTTTTCGAGCGGTTCCTGAATCCGGAGCGGGTATCGCTGCCGGACTTCGACGTGGACTTCTGCATGGATGGGCGCGACCGGGTCATCGAGCATGTCACGGAACGCTACGGCCGCGACGCCGTCAGCCAGATCGTCACCTTCGGCACGATGGCGGCCAAGGCCGTGGTGCGGGACGTGGCGCGTGCCCAGGGAAAACCGTACGGGTTGGGGGACAGGCTTGCCAAGCTGATTCCGTTCCAGGTGGGGATGACGCTCGAGAAGGCCATGCAGGAGAGCGCCGACCTCAAGACGTTCGTCGAGGAGGACGAGGAAGCCGGGGAGATCATGGACATGGCCTTCAGGCTGGAGGGCATCGTTCGCAACGAGGGCCGACACGCCGGCGGTGTGGTCATCGCGCCGGGCAGGCTGCAGGGCTACGTGCCGGTAAGCGTGGATGAAATGGGCAGCGGCCTCGTCTCCCAGTTCGACAAGGACGATGTGGAGCGTGCGGGGCTCGTGAAGTTCGACTTCCTGGGCCTCAAGACGCTGACGATCATCGACTGGACGGTCAAGGCCGTCAATGCGCAGCACGGCGACGAAGAGCCGCTGCAGATCGAGAACGTTCCGCTGGACGATCCGGCCACCTACAGCCTGCTGAAGAAAGCGGAGACCACCGGCGTCTTCCAGCTCGAATCCCGCGGCATGAAGGAACTGATCCGGGGTCTCAAGCCGGACAACATCGACGACATCATTGCCTCCATTGCCCTGTTCCGTCCCGGGCCGCTGCAATCCGGCGCGGTGGAGGAGTACATCGGCCGCAAACACGGAAAGGAAAGGGTGACCTACCCGCATCCGGATCTCGAGCCCGTGCTCAAGGGCACTTACGGGGTGATGCTCTACCAGGAACAGGTGATGGAAACCGCGCAGGTGCTCGCTGGGTTCACCCTGGGCCAGGCGGACCTGTTGCGCCGGGCCATGGGGAAGAAGAAGCCGGAGGAAATGGAAAAGGTCCGCCGCGAGTTCGAGGAAGGCGCCGCCCGCAACGGCGTGGATGCAACGCTTGCGAACGACCTGTTCAACCAGATGGAGAAGTTCGCCGGTTATGCGTTCAACAAGTCGCACTCGGCCGGCTATGCCCTGGTTTCCTACCAGACTGCCTGGCTGAAGGCGAACTACCCGGCCCAGTTCATGGCAGCGACCCTGTCGGCGGACATGCAGCACAACGACAAGGTGGTCACCCTCGTCAATGAGTTGCAGAGCATGGGATTGCCGCTGGAGCCCCCGAACGTGCACCTGAGCAGTTTCCGGTTCACCGTGGCCGATGGGGGGGTGGTTTACGGGCTTGGCGCGGTGCGCGGCGTCGGGGAAGGCCCCGTGGAAGCCATAGAGTCGGCGCGGTCCTCTGGCCCATTCCGTGACCTTGCCGAGTTCTGTGTGCGGGTGGATGTCAAGAAGGCGAACCGGCGCGTCGTGGAAGCGCTGATCCGTTGCGGCGCTCTCGACGACTTCGCGCATGCCGGCGAATCCGCGGGAGCGGTGCGGGCCCGGTTGTGGGGCGACCTGGACCAGGCCCTGCAGGGGGCGGACCAGGCGGCACGCAATGCGGCGTCCGGCATGGTGGACATGTTCGGCGGCATCGATACCCCGGCGACGCCGGCTCCGTCGACAGCCGGCGTTCGTCCCTGGTCGGCGGAAGAGCGTCTGGAAGGCGAGAAGGAAACCCTCGGGGTGGATCTGACGGGGCATCCGATCGATTCCTACCAGGGGGAGTTGAGCCATTTCTGTACGCGGATTGGCGCGCTACGGGCGGGTAGGGAGAAGCGCGTCGTGGGCGCCATGGTGCAAAGTCTCCGCACGCGCCGGGGCCGCCGGGGCGACACCATGGGCTTCGCCGTAATCGATGACGGCTCGGGCCGCATGGAGGCTTCGTTCTTCCCCGAGGTCTATGAACGGGACCGGAACAAGCTGGAGAAAGACCGCCTCGTCATCCTGGAGGGCGAGGTGCAGAAAGACGAGTTTACCGACGGCT
>JAPOON010000224.1 GCA_026713405.1 Gammaproteobacteria bacterium | reverse complement strand
GCCTTGAAATCTGATGCGTTGATCGTATTCATATGACCAGTGTTTCTGACCAGTCATATCGTGTCAAGACCCGCGCGCCTTGGCCGATGCTCTTGCACTACGCGGCGTCCCGCCCTCCGCGCACCGGCGTAGCGAACTCGACAGCGGTCGGCGCCTGCAGGGCGTCGGCATGGACGAGCCCGACGAGTTCGATCGCGCTCGCGGTCAACGTCGGGCGGCGGCAAGCGGGGAGGCCCGCCGGTCCTGCCGGCCACGCATACGCCGCCGCAGGCGGTGACCGCGGTCGCGAGGACGGCGGCCGGCAGCGTGGCAGGAACGGGGTTCATCCGGTTCTCCCTTCTCATCCAACGTAGCCACCGGACCCTCACGCTGGCGCGCCAGCGTGAGGGTCCGGTGGCTGTTCCGTCGCTTTCGCTCCGGGCCTCAGTCCGGCTCGGCCATGCGGTAGCCGAGTCCGCGCTCGCTGTGGATGTATTTCGGGTTCCTGGCATCGTCGCCGATCTTGCGGCGGAGCTTGCGGATGGCGTTGCGCACCGCCTCCGGATTGGCGCCGCCCCGATCTCCCCAGACCCGCCGCTGGAGGGTTGCGGCATTTGGTGCCGAATATCCCGAAGCGGACGATCCGCACCTTCCCGGGCGCCGATCTGTCGGCTCTCGTCCGTTCAGCCACATGGCCGACATTCTCCGATTTGTTCACTCACTCTTGCACCAACGCCCGCGCCGTCCACACGGCCCGGCCGAGAATCACTGCGTCCTCAGGGAACGCCACCGGCTCCCACGCCGGGTGGTCGCTCGCGAGCCGCCATTCACCGCGCGCTTCACTACCATGCCCTTCGCCGTCCGCAGCACGGAGATCTCACCGTCCCGCTGCCGCGTCCGGCTGCGGTCGACCCCCGAACGTGGCTGGAGCCCGGGCAAGCTTGAGCGGCCTCGCCCCACTGTGAGCGGTGTCGGCGAGGCCGACGTGCTTTTGGTAATTGGCGTCGAAACCGTCACGAAGGGCGGCCATCTGCAGGCGCTCGAAGTCGGTGAACTGCCCCTATGCGGATTCGTCAGCCAGACCAGTTTCTCTCGGCAAGTACCAACTCTTCGACCCTTTGCCGGTGCCATCGTGTGCGGTACGCCTCGCGGAGGTCCCCTCGCGGGCGACATCCGATGGCGTCGAGCAGACCTTCCAGCGCTACCAGCCGCTCCCGGAAACCCAGCCGCACCCCGCAACGGAGGCTGGCCCTATCCGGCCCGCAGAGAACCCAGTCGTCATTCCTGCTCACCGCGTGCGCCCACAGCGCTGCCTCGCCCACGTTCAGCGTCAGCCCGCCGCCGCAATCGCCAACCTGGCGCGTTGCAGATCCTCGACGGAATGCACGGCCGCCAGCCTTTGCCGCAACTCAACCAGGTCGATCCGCTGCTCCGGCCGGCGACGCTGGTAACCCGTCTGGGTTTCCGTCACGCAGTCTTCGACCGTCTCGACACGGTACCCGCCCGTCAGTGCCCGCCAGGATCCCGTCCTGTGCGCCTCGATGACGGTATTCGTGTCGACAAGCACGCTAGCGCGATGCCGGGGCATGGCGCCTCAGAGATCGGCCGGATACGCGATGTCATGCGCCGCGAACAGGTCGGCAAGTTCGTCGACCGTCGTATCGAGCACTGCCGCGGCACGCCGCACTGACACGACCCCGGTTCCGACGGCAAGTCCGATCACCTCCATGAACGGTTTCGAAAACAATGGTGGCGGGGCGTCCTGCACATGATCGCGTCCGTTATGGCGCAAGGCTGCATCCGGAATTGCAAGCGCAGCCGTCTTCGTGATGGCGCCAAGGGCCACCAGTCGCCATTTCAGGGCCGAGGCGGTCACGTGGAACGCGTCCGCGGCAGCATTCAACTGCGCGATCAGGGCGTCCTGGGAATAGCCCGCCCAGTCGCCGCCCCGCGACACGGCGCCGGCCGGCATCAGCACCGCCGCCGCGAAATTGTTGGCAAGTTGCTCGACGCGATTGCCGCCGGTTTCCAGCGCATCCTCGAAACGCTTGGGCGGCATCGCGTCCCACGTCAGGATATGAAACAGCTCATGCGCGAGGTCGAAATGCCGGCGGCCGACCACCTCGTGGCGGGCGATCAGCACCGTATCCAGGTCCGGCAGGCGGCAAGCGGCGCCGGAAATGCCGCGATCCGCATCCACATAGAGCACCAGGATCCCCAGTTCCCTCTCCATGACCTCCGCAAGGCCCGTGGCCGGTGCATCGCCAAGATCGAACCGCGCGGCAAACCGCTCGCCGACCTGCATGGCATCCTCGTAACGGGACCCCTGGACGAGATTGAGCTTGCGCCGCAGGAGCGGCATCTCTCTCCCCACCTGCGGCGCCAGGGTCCGGAACGCGGCCACCCAGCGACCCGCCTTGCGCTCGTAGGCTTCAAGCTGCTCCGTGCCGATATCGGTCCGGCGCCAGGAAAACCGCCCTTCACCGACTAGCATGAAGGGGTCGGTGAAGTACTCCAGCGAAGCCTCCAGTCTCTCGGCCGCCAGCACGAGTTCCTCGGCCGATACCTGCCTGTTGCCGGTCTCGATCGCCGAAACGGTCTGCCGATCGTTGAACCCGAACAACCTCGCCAGTTCCTCCTGAGATAGCCCCCGTTCTTCCCGGAGCGCCTTGATCCGTTTGCCGATCAGGCGGTTCGTCATCCCAATCCCCGCATTTGCCAATCCTTGCACCTTCACATTTGCAAGGAAAGTATGCAGTTTTGTCATTGAAAGCAATCCGTCATGATTTAGGGTCCGGTTCACTGCAGCAGTCGCGCCGGCGCGCCCCTACCCAACGTTCATCGCCGCGCCAGCGATCACACTCCGAACTTCGCCAACCCTTCGCCCCGACCGCCGCATGCTGCCCGCTACCGCCCCGCCTCGGTGACCGGCAGACCGCGGCTTCCGTCACCAGGGCGATGAAACCGGCTCGTAGCGGCGCCGACCGCGCACAGGATCGGGGCGTGGCGATACCGGCCCTGGCGGCGCGGGTCGTGGCAATCTGATCCGAGACGGCAGGGCTTGGCCTGCTTGTTGCGGTTGGTCCAGAGTGATGGCGCCTGCCGTCGTGGCATGAAGCCGCGAGGCATCGGAACCGCGGCATCGCCGCTGCCTTCGCGGCCCGCGCACCCCGTGCGAGGTGGCTGTGCTTTGGCCATCCCCTTGCGCGACGCCGCACCTGAAACTCCATCTCGCTGTCGCCGGCGCGAATTGCACCTGCCTTTAGGCTCGTGGGTCTTCCCATGCCCGGCAGCGGGCGATCAGAACGACCTCCGCGCTCCGCGCCGCTAGCGCCGCTCCGCACCGAATACGCCGATCATGCGGCCGATGTTGCCGTGGACCGCCTCGAACTGGCCGGTGGCGACGACCGGGGTGCTGTCGGCGTCGGCCTCGTGGAACTGGCCGCTCCAGGTCGCCGTCGTCTGGGCCTCCGTCTCACCGATGGTCCAGTAGGTCAGCGCCGTGGCGGTGCTCCCGGAAGTGATCGCGCCATGCGTGCCGATCTGGGCCGCCTGCAGCTCGACCGACCAGTCCTTCGCCTGGCCGTCCACCATGAAATCGTCGATGGTTCCCTCGCCCGTGCCGGGGTCGGTGCCGTCGCCGAAATTCGCCTCCAGCGTCACCGTGGCGGTGAAGTCACCCGCCGAAGCGTCGCCGGGCTGAGGGATGATCGCGAACAATCCGGCGGCCGGACCGGCGTAGCTCGCCCGGCCTTGCAACGCCGCGAGATCGGTGAACTCGTCGGTCGCACCACCGATCCCGCGATGGAAGGATCCGACGGCGTAGATGCCATTCGTGTTCCTCAGCCACCAGCCGAAGTACTGGTATTCGCCGTCCGGCGTCTGCACCATCGCGCCCTCGTCCGGCACGAACTTCCAGCCGGCCTCGCCGCCGGTCAGGTCGATGCCGCCGCCATGCTTGATGGATGACTGGCAAGCGCTGTCGGCCGTCGGGGTACAGACATAGGTGCCCGGCGCGCCGTCGAAGAAGCTGTCAGTGACCTGGGCATCGCCGCCCGCGCCAGCAGCGTGGGGCCAGATCCCGGGCTCGGTCGGGAAGGCTGCCGAGACGATCAGGGTCGCGTCGGTGGCAGGCCCGATGGGCAGGTTGCCGTCGACGTCGAGCCCGTCGTCCGCGCTGTACCTGCCGCCCTCGCCGGAGAAGGGCTGGGGGCCCGGCGCCTCGATGTTGGTGTAGAGCGTG
>JAPOON010000223.1 GCA_026713405.1 Gammaproteobacteria bacterium | reverse complement strand
GCGAACGTCGCCGGCCTTCTCGCCGAAGATCGCCCGCAGCAGCTTCTCCTCCGGCGTGAGCTGGGTCTCGCCCTTCGGCGTGACCTTGCCCACCAGGATATCGCCGGCGCCGACCTCGGCCCCGATGTAGACGATGCCTGACTCGTCGAGTTTCGAAAGCGCACCCTCACCGACATTGGGAATGTCGCCGGTAATCTCCTCCGGGCCGAGCTTCGTATCCCGGGCGATGCAGGTCAGTTCCTGGATGTGAACACTGGTGAAACGGTCCTCCTGCACGACCCGTTCGGACACGAGGATGGAGTCCTCGAAGTTGTAGCCGTTCCAGGGCATGAAGGCGACCCGCATGTTCTGCCCCAGCGCCAGCTCTCCGGTATCCACCGAAGGGCCGTCCGCCAGGATGTCTCCCCGGGCGATTCTGTCGCCCGGTTTCACCAGCGGCCGCTGGTTGATGCAGGTATTCTGATTGGAGCGAGTGAACTTGGTGAGGTTGTAGATGTCGACACCCGCCTCCCCGGCTTCGGTCTCCGCATCGGCAACCCGGACCACGATCCGTCCCGCATCGACACTGTCCACCAGCCCGCCCCGCTCGGCAATCACGCAGACGCCGGAATCGCGGGCGACGTGGCGTTCCATGCCCGTACCCACCAGCGGCTTCTCGGCCCGCAAGGTCGGCACCGCCTGACGTTGCATGTTCGAACCCATGAGAGCCCGGTTGGCATCGTCGTGCTCCAGGAAAGGAATCAGCGACGCGGCGATGGAGACCACCTGCTTGGGCGATACGTCCATGTAGTTGACGTTTTCCGGCGCGGTCTTGGTGAACTCGTTCTGATGACGGACATCGACGAGTTCGTCAACGAAAGCGCCCTTTTCGTCCAGCAGCGAACTCGCCTGGGCAATGACGTATTGCGCCTCATCGATGGCCGACAGGTACTCGATCTGCCTGGTGACCTTGCCGTTGACGACTTTTCGGTATGGCGATTCGAGGAATCCGTATTCGTTGGTGCGCGCATATGCCGCCAGGCTGTTGATGAGCCCGATGTTCGGCCCCTCGGGCGTCTCGATCGGGCAGACCCGCCCGTAATGGGTCGGATGCACATCACGAACCTCGAACCCGGCCCGCTCCCGCGTCAGGCCACCCGGCCCGAGCGCCGAGACACGGCGCTTGTGGGTAACCTCCGAGAGGGGATTGTTCTGGTCCATGAACTGCGAAAGCTGGCTCGAACCGAAAAACTCCTTGATGGCGGCCGCCACGGGCTTGGCGTTGATCATGTCCTGGGGCATGAGCCCTTCCGACTCGGCCAGCGACAACCGTTCCTTGACCGCCCGCTCGACCCGGATCAGGCCCACGCGGAACTGGTTCTCGGACATCTCGCCCACGGACCGGACGCGGCGGTTGCCCAGGTGATCGATATCGTCGACCGAACCCCGCCCGTTGCGAATGTCGATCAGCGTCTTGAGGACATCGATGATGTCTTCCTTCGTCAGGATGCCCTCGCCCGTTATGTCGTCGCGTCCGAGGCGGCGGTTGAACTTCATGCGCCCCACGGCGGACAGGTCGTAGCGCTCGCTGGCGAAGAACAGGTTGTTGAACAGGTTCTCCGCCGCTTCCTTGGTCGGCGGCTCCCCGGGACGCATCATCCGGTAGATTTCCACCAGCGCCTCGAGGCGGTTGCTGGTGAGATCGATGCGCAGGGTGTCCGAGATATACGAACCGCAATCGAGGTCGTTGGTGTAGATGGTTTCGATCCTGGAGACACCGAGTTCCAGCATGCGATCGAACACTTCGTCGGTGATGAGCGAATTGCAGGGAAGCAGTATCTCGCCGGTGGATTCGTCCACGATATCCTTGGCGGTGACCCGGTCGAGCAGGTAGTCGCGGGGTATATCCAGACGCTTCAGCCCGCTGTCCTGCAGGAGCCGGACGTGGCGCGCGGTAATGCGGCGCCCCGCCTCGACGATGACTTCCCCCTGCCGGTCCTTGATGTCGAACGAGGCGACTTCGCCACGCAGACGCTCGGCCTGGAGGTCCACCGAAAACCCGTTCTTCTTGACGTGAAAGACGTTCTTGTCGAAGAACATGCCGAGGATATCCTCGCTGGAGTACTCGAACGCCCTGAGGATGATGGTGGCCGGCAGCTTGCGGCGCCGGTCGATGCGGACGAACACGCAGTCCTTGGGGTCGAATTCGAAGTCGAGCCAGGAGCCGCGATAGGGTATGACCCGGGCCGAGTAGAGCAGTTTGCCGGAGCTGTGCGTCTTGCCCCGGTCGTGGTCGAAGAAAACACCCGGCGAACGGTGCAACTGGGAAACGACGACCCGTTCCGTGCCGTTGATGATAAAGGTGCCGTTTTCGGTCATGAGGGGAATTTCGCCCATGTAGACTTCCTGTTCCCTCACTTCCTTGACCTTCTTGGCGGAAGACTCGCGGTCGTAGATGACCAGGCGCACCTTGACACGGAGCGGCGCCGCATAGGTGACGCCCCTCACCACGCATTCCTTGACATCGAATACCGGCTGACCGAGCCGGTATTCCACGTAGCGAAGCTCCGCGTTTCCTGAATAGCTCTGGATCGGGAAAACCGATTGAAAAGCCGCGTGCAGCCCGACTCTCTCCCGCTTGGCGGGCTTCTTGTCCAGTTGCAGGAATTTCCCGTAGGAATCCACCTGGATCGCCAGCAGGTAGGGAATCTGCATGGATTCCGACAGCTTGCCGAAGTCCTTGCGAATGCGCTTTTTCTCGGTGAAGCTATACGCCATTCGAATCTCCCACGCTTGCGCGTTCTCGTAACGACAAAAAGCCGACGCCCCTGCCGGGGGTCAGCGGAAATGCGTAAGCCGGGCCCAACTACTTGAGCTCGACTTGTGCGCCGGCTTCTTCGAGCTGTTTCTGGATGTCTTCGGCTTCTTCCCTGGTGGCCGCTTCCTTGACCGGTGACGGGGCGCCGTCCACCAAGGCTTTCGCCTCCTTGAGGCCGAGGCCGGTGATCGCGCGAACGGTCTTGATCACGTTGACTTTCTTGTCCCCGAAGGAACTCAGGATGACGTCGAATTCGGTCTGCTCCTCGGCACCGGCGTCGCCGCCTGCATCGCCGTTGACCGCCGCCGGTACGGCCGCCACCGCGGCTGCCGCGGAAACACCGAATTTTTCCTCCATGGCCTGAATCAGCTCCACCACCTCCATGACGCTCATTTCGGCGATGGCGTTCAGGATGTCATCTTTGGACAATGCCATTTTTCAATCTCCTAGAATCTTTGATTACTTTACCGGCTGGCCTAGCTGCCGGACTCCTTGGCGTCGCGAATCGCGGCCAGCGTTCGCGCCAGTTTGCCGGGCACCTCGCCGAGCGTTCTGGCAAGTTTTGCAATGGGGGCCTGCATGGCGGCCATGAGTATTGCCAGGGCTTCCTCTCTTGTCGGCAGCGCGGCAATGCGGTCGATCTGACCGGCATCGAGCAATTCCCCGCCGATCGCCAGCGCCTTGACGGTCAGCGCGTCGTAGTCCCGGACGCAGTCCTTGAGCAACCGGGCTGCCGTACCGGGCTCGCCCCTGGAGAAAGCCAGCAGCGTCGGCCCGATCAGGGCATCGTTCAGGCATTCGTATTCGGTGCCTTCCACGGCGCGCCTCGCCAGCGTGTTGCGCACGACCTTCAGATAAACGCCGTCTCCCCGCGCCCTGCGGCGCAGGTCGGTCATTTCGCTGACGGTCATGCCGCGATAGTCGACAAGTACCGCCGAGAGCGCTTCGCCCGCCTCCCGGTTGACCTCCGATACGATGTCCTGCTTCTGATTCAGCCTAAGTGCCACCTGGCAACTCCTGTTCCCCGGTTCGTACGGGTTCGCCCTTACCTAAATTTCCAAAGTCGACTGGTCGATGGGCACACCCGGCCCCATCGTCGTCGACAACGTGATCTTCTTCAGGTAAACGCCTTTGGCGGCAGCGGGCTTGCCCTTCTTCAGATCCGTAACCAGCGCCTCGATGTTTTCCCTGATCTGCGTTGCGGTGAAGCCCACCTGGCCGACGCTGCCGTGAACGATGCCGCCCCGGTCGGTACGGTACTTGACCTGGCCGGCCTTGGCGTTGTTGATGGCGGTTTCCACATCGGCGGTCACGGTGCCTGTTTTCGGGTTGGGCATGAGCCCCCGGGGGCCGAGCAGCCTGCCGAGTTTTCCAACCACGCGCATGGTGTCCGGCGTCGCTATGATGACGTCGAAATTCAGGTCGCCGCCCTGGAGGCGTTCGGCCAGGTCATCGAGGCCGACCACGTCGGCACCCGCGGCCTCCGCCTTGTCAGCCTGGTCACCCTGGGCGAACACGGCGACGCGGGCAGTTTTCCCGGTACCGTGCGGCAGCGTGGT
>JAPOON010000222.1 GCA_026713405.1 Gammaproteobacteria bacterium | reverse complement strand
GGCTGCTGAACCCCGACCCCGGCGCCGCCCGGGAGCCGGTGGATTGTCCCGGCGTGCCGCAACGCGAGGGCGTCATCGAGTGGCGAGGGCAGGCTTGCGATGCCCGCCTGGTCCGGGCGGTTCGGGTGGTGCCGGACGACCTCTGGGACGCTTTCTTTGTTTGCCGGATTGTCAAGGGAAGCCCCGCAAACGAACTCTTTCCCAACATTGAGCGGGTCAGTCCCGCGCCAGCAGCTTCGGGGCCATGAGCAGTTCCAGGATGCCCTGGCCGAACTCCAGCCTGTCCAGGCCGCCGAACCATTGCAGGCGTGAGACGCCGAAAGTAGGAAGGTTGTCGATGACCCGCTCACCCGCGAGCAGGTTGATGCAGTCGGTCATGCCGGGGTTGTGGGCGACCACGGCCATGGAGTCGACACCGTCAGGTGTTTCCCTGACCACATCGAGGATCGTCTCGGGCCAGGCGCCGTAGAGCCTGTGGTCCAAAGCAAGTTGGGCATCCGGGAAGGCGCCCTGGACGAATTCGGCGGTCGCCAGCGCCCGGTCGGCATCGCTGGTCCAGATCCACGATGGCCCGAACGCCTGGCTTCGCAACCAGTCCTGCATCCTTGGGCCGTCCCGGCGGCCGCGGCCGTTCAGGGGCCGGTCGAAGTCGCGCAGGCTCCGGTCGGCCCAGGATGACTTGGCGTGGCGAATCAGCCAGAGGCGCACGGTTCAGTTCTCCCCGACGCGGACATCGATTGTCGGACGAGCCGGGTTCGCACCCGGTGGCTGCCTGGGGCCAGGCTGGAACATCGAAGCGCCGGCCGCTACCAGATGGAAAAGAACTCCTCCAGGGCCTGAAGCTGGCCGCCGGAGGCGGACGAGGGAACGATGATCGGCGTGCGGATGCCCGCGTCGAACCAGGCCTCGATGCCGTCGCGCACCTTGCTCGCGGACCCGAACAGGGTGGTGTCGGCCAGCCAGCGGTCGGAAAGGCAGGCTGCCACATCGTCGTGGCGGCCCTCCGCCAGCGCCGCTTCCACCGCGGCCATCTCCTCCTCGTAACCCGCCTGCCGCCAGTAGTTGCGGTAGTTGGGCAGGTAAGCGTAGGAAGCGAGCGTGCGCCGGTTCACGGCCATTGCCGCGGCCTCGTCGTCGCTGATGCAGGTGGGAATCATGTTGCCGATGAAGAAGTCTTCTCCGGTGCGCGCCTCCTCGCTCAGGTTGGCCAGCGAGGCCGCCATGTGGGAACGCGCGCCGTTGGCGAACACCATGCCGTTCGCGATTTCCTCGGCGAGACGGATCATCCGGTCGCGCAGCGTCGCCAGCACTATGGGCGGCAACTGCCCGGCGCGGGGCACGGCCTTCAGGTCTTCCACGAACTTGCGGATGTCGGCCAGCGGCTTTCCCTGGGTGACGCCCAGGCGGTCCATGGCCGGCGCATGGCTGACGCCGATGCCGAACCGGAAGCGGCCGCCGGATACCTCGTGGATGAATGAGGCGGTCTGGGCGAAGTCGTTGATGTGCCTGGTATAGATCGGCGTGATCGTCGTGCCTAACTGCACCTGGCGTGTTCGCAAGGCAATGGCCAGGCAGAGCGACAGGCTGTCGCCCAGGCTCGGCCCGTAGATACCCTTGAAACCCCGCTGTTCGATGTCTTCGGCGATCTGGAGGGTCTTTTCCCTCCGCCCGGGAATTGCGGCAAGACTGACCGCCGGCATTCGATTCGACAATTTTTTGCCTCCCCAGTGCTCGGAAGCGCTAGATTGGCCCATGCCCCCGCGATAAGCAACGAGGATTGTTCGGCGATGATTTCTCTGCTGTTCGTGGCGTCCGGCCGCCACGCCGGGCAATGGCTGCGCCGGCTGTCTCGTTGACGTCATCCCATGCGGGCATCGGCCGTAGACGAAACTTGCGGCCGGACTGCGGGTCCAACGGCTGGAGAATTGGCGGGTCGAACGTATGGGTTTGGCAGCAGGTGCAGTACAGGACTCGATCCGGATTCGCCATGCCGGCGAATCGGGCGCGGACTCGGCGTCGATGCGGGGTGCCACGGGCAACCGGCAAGCGTTCGAATCGCCGGCGGGCGCGGTGCTGCCCGCACTACGGAAAGGTACAGCCCCGCTGACCGGCCCGGGCGCCGGGGCGGCGGAGAAAGAACTGCGTTGCCGAACGGTGGGCGTTTCGAGTGTCGGATCAGGCCCGGCGGCGGTTGCTGCAAGGGTGGTGGCGGAGGTTGTCCGGATGGTGTCCGGTGTCGAGGCGGATGTCCGGGAGGCGGACGATCTGCTGAAGAAGTCCCGGGAGAACCTGCTGAACGACGAAGAGTGGAGGCTTCTGTCCAGCCTGATCTCGTCGGTTCGAAATACCCTCTGGGCGTTTGAGGATGAATGGGACGACAGGCTCCGGCGCCTGGGCGAGGAAGGGGTCCGGAGTGCTTCGGACAGGCAGGCGCTCAACGCGGCGCAGAGTCGTCTCGCCGTCGTGCGCCGCACCTTCAATTCGGATGACATGCCATGGGAAAGCACGATCCGGCCGATTCAGACGACCTTGCCGGTCGGCCAGGGCACTCCGATGGTGGTGGAGAGCCGTATCGTGCCGGGCGTGGCGCTCGGGAGCCGTCTTGCCGGGGGGTATCCCGCGCAGCGGATCGCCGACCCGGATTCTTCGGCGAGATACAGCCATGTCTCCGATCTCGAGCAGACCGTCCTTACGGATGCGAATGGCGAGGTGCTGTATTCCGGGCTGCGCCACGGCTACATCGAGCCCCGGGATCTGGACTGTTTGCGTTTGGCGAGCCTGGGCGACAGGGAACTGAGAGCACTGATCGAGGAGTTGTACGTTGCGGAACTCGGCTGGCATGCGATTGACGATTCACACCGCGCCGGCGACATCGATGGGTTTCTGAAGGACATCAGGGAGAACCGCTGGCAGGCGGCACCGTATTTGCAGACGATCAGGCACGCGGCCGGCTACAAGATGACGAAAGAAGTGGTTGCAGCCGCCCTGGTTGCCGATCCGGGCAAGCTGCACCGCGCCATTGAGGGTGAAACCGTCCACCTTCACCTGGGGGTGGTTTCGTTGTCGATGTCTTGTGACGCCGAATCGCTGGAGAGTCAGCGACAAGCATTCGACAGCTGGGTCGGGCCTGTCGTCAGATTGCAGGTGAACGGCCCGGATGGCGAGCCGCGAACCGCCCTGGCAACCGTTGACGTTCCGCAATTCAGCCTGGGGCACGAGGAGGGTTACCTGTTTTCCGATGGATCATCCGAACTTTCCGCGCAGGACCTGCTCGGGTCGTCCTCGAACCGGCAACTGGGAGGTGCGGCGGCGGCCCGGATCCGGCACATTCCGGCTCTTGTCGCGCAATTGCGCCTGGACCTCGCCGGGTTGGATGCGCAGCGTTTGCGAACGACTCGGCGACCGGGCGCGGAACCCACCGGCGCATTGCAGTTTGGCAAGCGGCCAACGCGCATCACGAACGAAATGTATCGCCTCGAAAGAGCAATGCACCGCCTCGAGATCACTGCCCGCACGCTGGAGGAGGCGGGGCAGCAGGTCAAGTCGGTCTGGATCGATTCGGAGGAGCAGCCTGTCAGCGACGAGGTGTGCAGGCAGGTCGCGGCCAGGCTGGCGCTAATCGCCTGCCTGATGGACTGGACACCGGTGAGCGTCTGCAGAAGTGGTTCGCGCTTCACCGGCAAACTGGATGCCGAGGTCAAATTCCTCGCCGCCGTCGCCAACGGCAACGGCGGGCATCTGCCGCCGATCGACCCCGACGGGACGGACTGGGGCCGGGTCCGCAGCGATTTCGAACCTCATTGACCCGGCGATTGCACCGGAATTCAGAACCAGCGGTGTCTCGAGGTGCGGCGGGGCGCCTGGGCCTGGTGGGCCTGCATGTAGTCGTCCCGCTTGAAGAGTTTTACCAGCACGAGGCCGGCGACGAAGCCGCCGATGTGTGCCCAGAAGGCGACGCCGCCGCCGGATGAGCCGAGCCCCGGCAGGCCGCCGATGATCTGGATGAGAAACCAGTAGCCGAGCATGAACATGGCTGGCACGGCGATGGTGGTGATGTAGAAGCCGAGGAAGATGAGCGTGTGGACGTGGGCGCGCGGGTACAGGAGCGCATACGCGCCCATCACGCCGCCGATGGCGCCGGAGGCGCCCACCATCGGTATGGGGCTGGAGGGGTCGGTGAGAATCTGCGCGAATGCGGCGGCGGCGCCGCACAGGACGTAGAAGACGATGAAGCGTACCGGGCCCATGACGTCCTCGATGTTGTCGCCGAACACCCACAGGAACCACATGTTACCCAGGATGTGGAACCAGCCGCCGTGCATGAACATGGACGTCAGCACGGTTTCGGGGTTCGGGCCGTCCAGCCGGCACATCAGGTTATTGCCGACAGGGATCGCGTGGCCGGTGTCGAGGTGGCCCAGCAGGTCGCCCGGCACCAGGCCGTAGAGGCACAGGGATTCAGCCAGCGCGTAACCGCCGCCCAGGCCCTGCACGAACAACCAGACCAGGCCGTTCAGCACGATGATCGCGATGACGGCGACGGGCGTGTGAACGCGCGGGTTTTCGTCTCTCAGGGGGAACATGCGCGGTCATCTTAACAGTGCGGTGAGCGCAGCGACGAGGCGGGTGTTCTGGTCTTCCGTGCCGACGGTGATGCGGAGCTTGTCCTGCAGGCGCGGCGCATTGAAATACCGCACCAGAATGCCGCGCTCCTTGAGCGCCAGGTACAGTTGCGGCGCAGTCAAAGCAGACTCTTGAGGCGCCTGCGCAAGCAGAAAATTCGATTGTGACGGGGGCATGGAAAACCCGAGCTTCGCCAGTTCCCCGGCCAGGCGCTCCCGGGCGGCGCACACCGCTGCCCAGGTGGTTTCGGCGTGGTTCCGGTCCAGGAAGGCGGCCAGCCCCAGCCTCTGCCCGAACTCGTCGACGTTGTAGCTGTCCCGGGTCTTGGTGACCATGGGCTCGACCAGCCCGGGTTGCCCGAGCACGTAGCCGAGGCGCAGGCCGGCCAGGCTGTAGCCCTTGGAGAACGACCGCAGGATCAGCAGGTTGTCGGTGCTCTCCAGGAGGCTGACCGCGTCGTATCCCAACGCCGGGTCGACGAAGTCGGCGTAGGCTTCGTCGACCAGCAGTACGCCGTCCAGGTCCGCGGCCAGATTCAGGATGGTTTCGGCGTCGAACAGGCAGCCCGACGGCGCGTGCGGATTCGGCAGGCAGGTGAGCCGGGCGCCGGCCGCGTTCATGCGCCGGGCAAAATCCGGCGGCGGCATCCACGCCCCGGTGAGTTCTGCCTCGGCCAGCGGCGCATCGTGAATCTCCGCCAGTACCGGGTAAAGGGAATAACTCGGCGGGGCGGTGCCCAGGGGCGTGCCCGGTTCCACGAAGGTGGTGATGGCCAGGCGCAGGCCTTCATCGCCGCCGTTGGTGACGATCACGTTGTCCCGCCCGAGCCCGTGGTGTTCCGCCAGCGCGCCCCGCAGGGGATCGGCCGTCGGCCGCGGATAGGTGCGCAACGTTTCCGCATCGAATTCCGCCAGCGCCCGCTGCACCGCGGGGCTCGGCGGATAGGGGTTTTCGTTGGTGTTCAGCTTGCAGGTATCCGCGTCGGTCGGCTGTTCGCCCCAAACGTAACCCTGCATCCGCCGGATGTTGTCTCGCTCGTAGGTCATGGTTACGGATGG
>JAPOON010000221.1 GCA_026713405.1 Gammaproteobacteria bacterium | reverse complement strand
GGGATAGGGGGGCGACCCCCTGGCTTGCCGCGCTCGGCCGCCGTCCTGCACAGGGCTGAACTGATCCCTAGCTGACTGTTGTCGGGGGATCACGGGGGCACTCCGGCTGCCTGGTTTTTCGTTGGGCGAGAACGCCGCGCTTTGTGTCCCGGCCCGCCTCAGGCGATCCGATTGACCGCCTGTTCCGACTGGGTCAGCGAGCGGTCGATGCGCTCGCGCATTTCTTCGAGATCGACTCCCTCGGTGCTCTTCTTGCCTTCGCAGTAGCGGGCATACACACCATGGACGATGCAGGCCGTCTTCCAGCGGTTGAAGCCGACATAGTAGTCGAGTTGTGACAGGTCCCGACCCGTGCGCTGCGCATAGCGCTCGGCGAGTTGCGTGCGGCTCGGAAATCCGGCCGGCGCCGTGGCGGCTTCCGGAAGAACCGGCTCCTCATCGCCAGGGTCGGGCCAAGGATTGAGGGCGTAGGCCAGGTCGGCCAGCGGGTCGCCGAGGGTGGAAATTTCCCAGTCCACCACGGCGGCGATGGTGCAGTCCGGCCCGACCAGGCAGTTGTGCAGACCGTAGTCGCCATGCACCACGCGGGCCGGGCCCTGGTCGGGAATGTTGGCGAGCAGGAACTCGCGAATGTCGTGCGCTCGCGGATCGTCGTACCCGGCCGGTTCGATGGACGAGGTCCAGGAGCGGTACCAGGTATTGAGCTGCCGGCCCACGTAGTTCTCCTTCTTGCCGAGCCGGCCGAGACCCACTGCATCCGGGTCTACCGCGTGCAGGTCGGCCAGCACATCGATGAAGGACATGGCCATCTTGTACCGTTCATTCTCCGGCACAAGCCGTTCCGTGTCTTCGGAACTGTAGAGGGGATACCCGTCGACGTGACCCATCACGTAGAACCAGGCACCCGTCACATCGGGGCTCTCGCAAAATCCAAGCGCCTTCGGCACCGGGACGGGCGTGGGGCCGAGCGCCGAGATCAGTGCCCATTCGCGGCTCATGTCATGCGCCTTGGGCAGAAGTTGGCCCTGCGGGGGGCGCCTTATCACTGCCTGTTTGTCTTCGGTGTCGTCCAGGCGGTACGTCAGGTTCGAGTGGCCGCCTTCCAGGCGCGTCCAGCGAAAAGGTGGTGTGAGGCCGTTGACGTTGCCGCTGATCCATGCCTCTACCGCGTCGACGCGATAACCCTCGGGACCCTTGCTCTCGTCATGTTTCATGGGTTGCTTGCCAGTCTAAATGGGCCGGCGCGCGGCCAACGCCGGATGTCATTACTTGGGCGCGGCGCCGAAGTCAAGACGGGCAGGGGGTTGCTTCCCGCCATGCGATGGTGCGTTGCCGGCATCGCGAGTGTCCGTCGCCAGGTGTCGCCAGAGAAACTCGTAAGCGAGCGCCCACATGAAGGCGCTCTGCGCGTTATCGGCGGCGCCGGCGTGTCCGCCCTCGATGTTCTCGTAATAGGTGACATCGTGTCCCATGGCCTCCAGCTTCGCCACCATCTTGCGGGCATGACCGGGATGCACGCGGTCGTCGCGGGTGGAGGTGGTGATCAGCACGGGGGGATACGCCGCTTCCGGATCCAGGTTGTGATAGGGCGAGAAGCCCCTGATGAACGCCCATTCTTCCGGCACGTCCGGGTCGCCGTATTCCGCCATCCAGCTTGCCCCGGCCAGCAGCAGGTGATACCGGCGCATGTCGAACAGCGGCACCTGCGCGACGACCGCCCCGAACAGGTCCGGGCGCAGGGTGAGCATGTTGCCGGTGAGCAGGCCGCCGTTGCTGCCGCCCATGACGCCCAGTTGCGGGGCCGTGGTGACTTTCCGGCGAATCAGGTCTTCCGCGACGGCGATGAAGTCGCGATAGGCGAGGGGGCGGTTCTCCTTCAGCGCGGCACGGTGCCAGTCCGGGCCGTATTCGCCGCCGCCGCGAATGTTCGCGAGCACATAGGTTCCGCCCGGCTCCAGCCAACCCGCTCCGGCCAATGTCTGGTAGGCCGGAGTCAGCGAAATCTCGAAGCCGCCGTATCCGTACAGCAGGGTGAGCCCGGGCGCCGTCCTGCCCTTGCGGCCTACCTGGAAGTAGGGGATGCGCGTGCCGTCGAAGGATGTGGCGAAGTGCTGGGTTACCTGCAATCCGGTGGAATCGAACAGGGCGGGCATTGTTTTCAGCAGCTCGGGGGCGGCGTCTGACGGAGGGGCGTCGGCAGTTCCCTCTTTCGCCTGTGAGCCCAAGGACTGCGAGCCGTTCTCTCTTGTGCGTTGCGATGGTGGTTCCTGCCCGATGTTCCCGTAGGCGAGGCTGGGCGGCGTCAGGAATCCCTCGATGTGCAGAAAGTAGTCGTCGCCGAGGTCCGCGTCGACGGAGAATGCGTCGATGGATTGATGACCCTCGGTGCCAGGGATGGCCCGGCGGCGCCAGCCGGCGGTTGCGGGGGTGAGTACTTCGATGCGGTTAGCGACGTTGTGGAGCGTGTTGAGGATCACGTGGTGGCGGGTGAGCGAATACGAGGCCAGCGAGGTGGTGGGGGTCGGTTCGAACAGGGTGTCGAACTCTCGGCTACCTTTCAGAAACGGCTCGAGGGCTGCGGTCAGCAGGCTGCCGGCCTTGTAGGTTGTGCCGCCGGCCGCCCAGTCTTCGGTCAGACGGATATAGAGGCGGTCGCGGAACACCGCGGTGTTCGCACTCGTCGGCGCCTCGATGAGAATCAGCTTCCCGTCGCGATGCAGCCAGGTTTCCCGGTTCCAGAAATCGATGGCTCGTCTGACGAACTCGTGCCCGAAGTCGTTGCCCAGGTGCGCCCAGGCCGAGACGGAAACGTCCTCCACGGCACCCTCGAAGAGCACCGGGGAGTCAGCTAGGGCGCTGTTGCGCATCCAGGTCCTGACGATGCGGGGATAGCCGGATTCGGTAAGCGAGCCTGGTCCGAAGTCGGTGGCGACGAGCAGCCGGTCCGGGCCGCCCCAGGCGACATTGCTCTTTGCTTCCGGGAGCGTGAAGCCGCCTTTGACGAAGGTCTTCTCGACAAGGTCAAACTCCCGCACCTCGACGGCGTCGGCGCCGCCCCGGGACAGGTAGACCAGGCAGCGACGAAAGTCCGGCCGTCGAATCTCGGCGCCCTTGAATACCCAGTTCTCGTCTTCCAGCGTCGCCAGTTCATCGATGTTAAGTACCGTTTCCCAGGCGGGAGACTCCTTGCGGTATTCATCGAGCGTCGTACGCCGCCAGAGCCCCCGGGGATTCTCGGCATCGCGCCAGAAGTTGTACCAGTGCTCTCCCGCCTTCGAGATATACGCAATGCGTTCGTCGGAATCGAGAATGCGTTTGAAGCGATCGCGACGGGCCTTGAATTCCGCAGCCCCGGCAAGCGCTTCGATGGTGCGCCGGTTGCGCTCGCCCACCCAGTCCAGGGCCGAGTCGCCGGCTACCTCTTCAAGCCAGAGATACGGGTCTTTGTCGGACATGTCGGCAGCTGCGGGCAGCAGGGCGGTCAGGGCACAGGCGACAAGCAGGCTCTGCGCGTAGCGCGTTCCTTTGCGCCACCGGCTCGCGGGGAGCGGTAGGCGGGCTCGCGCCGGCCGCCCGGCCGAACGCCGAAGACGCGCGCCGTGCAGCCGTCGCCCGCCCGGATTCAAACTTCCTCGACCGGTGTCAGGACAGACCCCGGCGTTTCAGTTCATCGGGCATCCGCACCGAGTCGGCCTCCAGGAGGGGGCCGCGCTCCTCGTCGCTGAGTTCTCCGGCCGTATCCTTGGCCATCTTGTCGGAGTCCAGCATGATCCACTTTTCCGGGACGATTTCGATGATGACGCGCAAGGGGGAATCCAGGCGCTCTTCGAAGCCGCTCGCGGCCGCCTCTTCTTCAGCGGTCAGCGTTCCTTCGAAACCGCCGTAGGGGCCCCGCGCCAGCGCCGGGTAGAACCACTGCTTGGTCTCTTCGTCGTCGTGGATGATGGCACGGCCCTTGAACGTGATGGCGCCATTGGGGCCGTCCGGCGCGGACACCCCGCTCACCACCACCGAACAGCGCGGATCGCGGCGAATGGCGGAGACCCGGTGCCGGTGAGCGCCGCAGGTGATCCAGCCGCGGCCGTCGCGCCATACGAAGGCGTGTACCACGCCCACCGGCCAGCCGTCCTTGGTGGACCAGTTGAAGACGCATTCCCTGGCCTTTGTGAGCAGTTCCTCGCGCTGATCACTGGTGAATGGATAGATTGAGACTACTTCGTGTTCGGTGCTCGACATGGGCGCTTCCCTGTTTTCCCGACAAAAAAGCAAGCATGCCGCAAAACACGCGGCGGGTTCCAGTCTCCAGGAGCCTGCGCCGTACAACCGGCTGTAACCGACTAGTCGCATGTTCACTAGAGTCCATAAGGTGCCGGTTGGTCATTTAACTCATTGATAAAACTTACCTTTATGGTGAAGACGGCGCGGTAAAGCGGGCTCGGAAGGACTC
>JAPOON010000220.1 GCA_026713405.1 Gammaproteobacteria bacterium | reverse complement strand
TGGTATCTAGCAGCCCGTGACCGGCGCAACGCAACGCTGCGGCTACGTGGCGATCCTGGGGCGGCCGAATGTGGGCAAGTCCACCCTGCTCAACGTGGTGCTGAGGCAGAAGATCAGCATTACCTCACGCAAGCCCCAGACCACGCGTCATAACCTGCTGGGCATCGACACCGACGGCGCCCGCCAGGCGATCTATGTGGACACGCCGGGGATTCATTCGGGCGCCTCCCGGGAGATGAACCGCCGCATGGTGCGCGCGGCCGCATCGGTGGTGGCGGATGTGGACCTCGTGGTGATGCTGGTCGACCGGGACCGGTGGACTGACGAAGACGCCCTGGTACTGCGATACGTGCAACGTTCCGGTACGCCGGCGTTCGCGGCGATCAACAAGATCGACCTGCTTCGCGCAAGAGAGGCGGTGCTGCCCGTCATCGACCGGCTGGCGCGGCTGGAAGCGTTCACGGAAATTCTGCCGATCTCGGCCCTCAAGCGGGACGGTGTCGAGGCGTTTCGAGGCGCGGTGTTCGCCCGGCTGCCGGAACACGCACACCTCTTTCCGCCGGATCAGTTGACTGACCGCAGCGAGCGCTTCCTCGCCGGCGAGATCGTCCGGGAAAAGCTGGTGCGCCGCCTGGGCGATGAATTGCCGCACCGCGCGGCGGTGGTCATCGAGTCTTTCGACGCTGGCGCGGACCTGGTGGAAATCCGCGCCGACATCGTCGTCGAGAGCGCCGGGCAGAAGCGCATCGTCATCGGCAGGGGAGGCAGCAAGCTGAAGTCCATCGGCAGCGATGCGCGGCGGGACATCGAGAAAATGCTGGAGCGCAAGGTCATGCTGCATCTCTGGGTCAAGGTCCGTTCAGGGTGGACGGACGACCGCGGGCACCTGGAGCGCATGGGTTATGAATGACCCGGGCGCTCGCGGCGGTGGCCGGGGCGCCGACGGGCGCTGACCCATGCACCCGGACGCGACCGACCAGCCGGCCATCGTGCTGCATGCGCGCGCCTACCGGGAAACCAGCCTGCTGGTCAACCTGTTCACCCGGGACCATGGGCGCGTGGCCGTGGTGGCGAGAGGCAGGCGCAACGCGAAGCGGGGCCACGGCCTGCAGCCGTTCTACGAGGGATCCGTCAGTTGGCGGGGGCGGGGAAGCCTGATGACCCTTACCCGTTACGACGTGGTCCAGGGCCGCTGGCTCACCGGCAATGCCGTCGCATCGGCCTACTACGTGGCGGAACTGGTCATGCGGCTGACCCGGGAATGGGAGCCTCACACACGGCTGTTCGCGGGGGTGCAGTGGGTGTTGCGCAGGATCGGCGAGGGAACGGACGGCGCCGAAATCCCTTCCGGCCTGCGCCAGTTCGAAAAGCTGCTGCTGGAAGAACTGGGTTACGGGTACGACTTCACCCGCGATGCGGCAAGCGGGGCACCGATCGACGGAACGGCCTGGTACCGGCTGGAGCGGGAAACCGGCTTCGTGCGCGCGGCGGCGAACGAGGGATACCCGGGCCGGACCCTTGTCGACATCGCCGGCGCCGACTATTCCGACGCGGAAACCCGTGTATTGGCGCGCCGCCTGTTTCGCGAGGCGATCGCCGCCCAGCTCGGGCCGGCGCCGCTGGTCAGCCGCCGCCTGCTCCGCCCGGAGTCGTCGAGTGGAAGCCAGGGCGGGGAGAAGTGAGTTTCGCGGGCGGGAACGGTATCATCGCCGGCCCCTGGCCTGTCGCTTCTGGAGCTTTGAATGCGCGCAAGCGCACCCGCGAACACGCCCGTCGACACCGACGGAAACATCGATCTGCATGCATGGGTCGACAGCCTGTGCCGAGGCCGGGAACACCTCGACGCGGCAGGGATGCTGGCAGCGGCAACGCGGCTGCGGGACGGGGTTGACGGCGACCATCTCTCGAGCGGCCTGGAACTGGCTGAACTGGTCGCCAGCATGCAGATGGATACGGCATCTGTCCTGGCAGCGCTCTACTACCGGCCGGCGCGGCATGGGGCCATCCATGACGAAGAGCTCGCCGCGGCCATCGGCGAAGAAGGCGCGAGCCTCTTCAGCGCCGTCAACGGCATGGCGGACATCAGCCTGCTGGATCTGACCAGTTCCCGCATGCTGGCCAGCGAGGCAACGGATCAGACGGCGAACATACGGCGCATGCTGGTCGCCCTGATCGACGATGTCCGGGTGGCCGTACTCAAGCTCGCGGAGCGGGTGGTTGCGCTGCGGCTTGCCAAGAACAGTTTCGAGGAACGCAAGACCCGGATTGCCACGGAAGCCATGACCGTGTTCGTGCCGCTGGCGGACCGGCTGGGTATCTGGCGGCTGAAGTGGGAACTCGAGGACCTGTCGCTACGCTACCTGGAAGCGGATGCCTACAAGCGCATTGCCCGGCAGCTGGACGGCCGGCGCGTCGAGCGCGAAGCGAAGGTCAACCGGATCGTCGGCGACCTCAGGGAGATGTTCGGAGAGCGCGGCATCGAGGCTGTCGTCGAGGGCCGCGCCAAGCACATCTACAGCATCTGGCGCAAGATGCGCACCAAGCACATCCCCTTCGATGAAGTCTACGACGTGCTTGCCGTGCGGGTAATCGTGGGAGATGTCCCCGAGTGTTACGACGCCCTCGGTACCATCCACATGCGCTGGCGGCATGTCCGCCGGGAGTTCGACGACTATGTCGCGGCGCCCAAGGAAAACGGCTACCGGTCGATCCACACCGCCGTGTACGGGGATGGGGGAGAGATCTTCGAGGTGCAGATCCGTACAACGCAAATGCACGACGACGCGGAACTCGGTGTCTGCGCACACTGGACCTACAAGGGCGGCGACAGCGAGGACGGCTTCTACGCGGAAAAGGTGGCCTGGTTGCGCCAGGTGCTTGCCTGGCAGGATTCCCTCGGCGGAACCCTGGCCGATCAGTTGACCGAGGAGGTGCGGGAAGAGCGCATATTCGTCCATACGCCCAGGGGTCACGTCGTCGACCTGTCCGCCGGCGCCACGCCGCTCGATTTCGCCTATCGCGTACACACCGAAGTCGGCCAGCACTGCGCCGGCGCGCGGGTCGACGGCCGGCGGGTGCCGCTCAATACGCCCCTGAAGACCGGTCAGCTCGTGCAGATTCACCGGGAATCCCGGGCCGTGCCCCGGCGCGCCTGGCTCGATCAGGACCTGGGCTACGTCCGCACCGCGCGGGCCAGAAGCAAGATTCGCAACTGGTTGCGCCTGCGCGACCGGCAGGTCAACGTGGCGGAAGGCCGGCGCGACTTCGAAGCGATGATCGAATGTCTCGGGTTGCCCGCTCCTGCCGCCGGCGACGTGGACGGACTGGCGGCGGCCTTCGATCTCGACGATGCCGACGCGTTGTTTTTCGCTTTCGGAGTGGGCGACCTGCAGATTCTCGAACTGGTGCGCCGATACCTGGCAGGCCGTCAGGAAGAGCCCGGCCGGGACGAGTCGGGGACAGAGAACGACGATGGGCGCCAGGTCCTGGAAATTCAGGCGGAAGACCGAGAGGGGCTGTGGCACGACGTCACGAACGTGCTGAGCGCCCGGGGCCTGTCCCTGGTCGCCACCTCTGGGCGGGCCGACACCGCCAGCGGCACGGCCGCGCTCACGCTGGAACTGGAATTGGATGACCTGACCGAGGTGGCGAGCCTGGTCAACCAGTTGCGCGAGGTCCCTGGGCTGCGAACGGTGCGCCGCATCGTCGAAGGAGAAACCAAGGTATGAAGCTCGTTTTGCTGGGGCCGCCGGGCGCGGGCAAGGGTACGCAGGCAAAGGCGATCTGTTCGACGTTCGGCATACCCCAGATCTCGACCGGGGACATGCTCCGCGCGGCGATCAGCGGTGGGACGGAATTGGGCAGGCGCGTACAAGCGGTAATGGATCGCGGCGACCTGGTTTCCGACGACATCATCATCCGGCTGGTTGAGGAACGTATCGCCGAGGCTGACTGCGCGAACGGATTCCTCTTCGACGGCTTTCCCCGAACGATTGCCCAGGCGGAAGCGCTCGAAGCGGCGCGGGTTGCCATCGATGCCGTGGTCGAGATCACGATTCCCGACGAGGAGGTGGTCAGGCGCATGAGCGGGCGGCGGGTGCACCCGGGGAGCGGGCGTGTCTACCACGTGCTGTTCAACCCGCCCAGGAAGCCCGACCGGGACGATGAGACCGGGGAGCCGTTAATGCAGCGTGACGATGATCGGGAGGAAACCGTAAGGGACCGGCTCGAGGTTTATCGCGAGCAGACCCATCCGCTGGTGGAGTTTTACAAGACGCGTTCGGCAGGGGGCGGGGTGAATGGTGCGATGCGCTACATCGAGGTAGACGGCCTTGGCCCGGTGGCCGATGTTTCGAGCAAGGTTCTCGAATTGCTGCAGAATGGCGGCGGCTGAACGCTGGACGAATCAGGCTCTCAGGGTTCGCAGGATTTCGCGGGCTGCGTTGCGTCCGGGCAGGCTGGTTACGCCGCCGCGGGTGTTGCCCGGGAAGGTGGCTCGTCGGGGCGATGCAGTACAATCGCCCGAACCACCCGGGCCGCGTGAGCTGGTATGGCCCGGCAGACTGGCAGCCCGGGCGCGAGTGCCGCAATTCAGGGGAACGACCGTGGGCGTTCACATCGAAGAGCTCGTCGGCATCATCGAGCAATCCGTCGCCGGCGGAGGGTTGAGCGCTCCGCTCAAGGTCGATCTCGGCAACGAGGGGGTGGTCTGGATCAACGGATCCGAGGTCTCACGCGAAGATGCGCCCGCGGACAACGTGCTGACCACGAGTCTCGATGTCTTCGAGGATATCTGCAGGGGTCGCACCGATCCGGTGCAGGCCTACTATCGCGGGCGCCTGGACCTCCTCGGCAGCCAGCAGGTCGCCCTGCAGTTGAGCATGCTGATCGAAGCGCTCAATGGCGAATCCAGGCGCGTGCAGCGGTTTACCCGTGACGACCCGGTAGCCGGCATTGTTGCCGCCCTGAACGAGAGCGGGTCGGCCATCGTCGAGAGATGCGTATCGGAGGAACTGGCAGACCGGGTCGCCGCGGAGCTGCGGCCGCATTTCGACCGGTTCGGGCACGAGTACTTTGCGGATTTCGAAGGCTACACCACCCTGCGTCTGAGCGAGATCCTGGGCCGGTCCCGGGCGTCGGCCGAGCTCATCGGCGAACCCTTCACCCTGTCGGTCGTCGACGGGATCCTGCTGCCGCACTGCATCAACTACCGGATCGGCAGTTGCACCGGCATCGAGATACTGCCCGGAGAGACGGCCCAGCGCCTGCACCGCGACGACGGCATCTACCCGATCAGCATTCAGGGCATGGAACTGCAGGTGAGCGCCATGTGGGCGCTGGACGATTTCACCCGGGAAAACGGGGCGACCCACGTGGTGCCGGGGTCGCACCAGGGCCCGTCGCGCGGCGATGCGGAGAAACCCGTGTCCACCGTGCAGGCCACCATGCCGAAAGGCTCCGTGCTGCTGTACCTGGGCTCGGTGCTGCACGGCGGCGGCGCAAACGAGACGGACGCGCCACGCATGGGGCTGATCAATACCTACTCCCTTGGCTGGTTGCGCCAGGAGGAGAATCACTACCTCTCGATTCCGCGGGAAATTGCCGACAGCTATCCCGACCGCATCCGCAAGCTGATGGGATATGAGCCCCACGGACCGATCCTTGGGAGCTATCCCGGCACGCCCTAGCTTTCTAGATCAGGCCCTCGAAAGGCAGCACCTCCACGCGATCGCCGGATTTCAGGCTGCCCGCGCTCTTCGGAATCCGGATCAGGCAATTGGCCTCGGCAAAGGTGCTCATCCGGTTGGAGCCCTGGGCGCCGGTGGTTCGGACCCGGATGTCGTCTCCTGTCCCGGTTGCGATGCCCCGCTGATACTCCTCGCGGCCCGGACTGTGCCGGATCGGTACCGTCAATTCGGCTCCGGCGGTCACGGGTTGCGAGGGCTGCATGCCGCACAGTTTTTCGATGGCGGGCTTCGCGAACAGGAGGTAGGTGACGATGGTGGAAACGGGGTTGCCGGGCAGCCCGAGAAACCAGGCCTCCCCGATGCGGCCGAACGCCAGGGGTTTACCGGGCTTGAGGTTCAACCGCCAGAAGCCCAGTTCGCCGAGGGCCTCCACCGTGTTCTTGACGTGGTCGGCATCGCCGACGGAAACGCCGCCGCTGGTGAGGATTAGGGCGCTGTTCGCGCTTGCAGCGGTCAACGAGGCGGCCACGACTGCAGCGTCGTCGGCCAGCACGCCGAGATTGTCGATCTCGACGGGCAGGCGGGCAAGCATTGCCTCGACGGCAAATCGGTTCGAATCGTAGATGTTGCCGAACTCGAGGGCGGTGCCGGGCTGCTGCAGTTCGTCGCCGGTGGAAAATATGGCCACCCGGGGCCGGGTCCGG
>JAPOON010000219.1 GCA_026713405.1 Gammaproteobacteria bacterium | reverse complement strand
GGGATTCCAGACATAGGCGATGCCGCCGCTCATGCCGGCGGCGAAGTTGCGGCCGGTGGGGCCGAGGATGACGACGCGGCCGCCGGTCATGTACTCGCAACCGTGGTCGCCGACGCCTTCGATCACCGCCCGCGCACCGCTGTTGCGCACGCAGAACCGTTCCGCCGCAACGCCGCGGAAGAAGCATTCGCCGGACGTGGCGCCGTACAGCACCACGTTGCCGACCAGCACGTTGTCTTCGGGCACGAACCGCGACTCGCGGGGCGGATAAATGACGAGCCGCCCCCCGGACAGGCCCTTGCCCACGTAGTCGTTGGCGTCCCCCTCCACTTCCAGGGTGACGCCGCGGGCTAGCCAGCAACCGAAGCTCTGGCCGGCGCTGCCCCTGAACTTGAAGTGCACGGTGCCCTCCGGAAGCATCTGCGGGCCGCAGCGCCTGATGATGGCATTGGAGAGCATGCCGCCCACGACCCGGTTCGTGTTGACGATGGGCATCTCGTGATAGACCTTCTCGCCGCGTTCCAGCGCGGGGCTTGCGAGCTCGATCAGGCGGTTGTCCAGCGCACGGTCGAGGCCGTGGTCCTGGTCGTGCATGGCGTAGCTGCCCAGGAACTCCGGTGGCACCGAGGCGGGCGTCAGCATCTCGGTGAGGTCGATGCCCCTGGCTTTCCAGTGCTCGACGGCGTCGGTGACTTCCAGCGCATCCACGCGCCCGACCATTTCGTTGACCGTGCGGAAGCCGAGCTCGGCCATGAGCTGCCGCAACTCCTTCGCGACCATGAAGAAATAGTTGATCACGTGCTCGGGCTCGCCCTCGAACTTCTTTCTCAAGGCCGGATCCTGGGTGGCGATGCCCACCGGACAGGTATTCAGGTGGCACTTGCGCATCATGATGCAGCCCAGGGTGACCAGCGGCGCCGTGGCGAAGCCGAACTCCTCGGCGCCGAGCAGGCAGGCGACGGCCACATCGCGGCCGGTCTTGAGCTGGCCGTCGGTCTGCAGGACGACGCGGGATCGCAGGTTGTTGACGACCAGGGTCTGGTGGGTCTCGGCGATTCCGAGTTCCCAGGGCAGCCCGGCATGCTTGATGGACGTCAGCGGCGATGCGCCGGTACCGCCGGAATCGCCGGCGATGACCAGGTGATCCGAGCGTGCCTTGGTGACGCCCGCGGCAACTGCGCCCACGCCGACTTCCGCGCCGAGCTTGACGCTGATGCGCGCCTCGGGGTTGCCGTTCTTGAGGTCGTGGATGAGCTGCGCGATGTCTTCGATGGAATAGATGTCGTGGTGCGGCGGCGGACTGATGAGCCCCACGCCGGGCGTCGAGTGACGGATGCCCGCAATGATCTCGTCCACCTTGTGGCCGGGCAGTTCGCCGCCCTCCCCGGGCTTGGCGCCCTGGACGATCTTGATCTGCAGTTCGTCGGCGTTGGTCAGGTAGTCGATGGTGACGCCGAAGCGGCCGCTGGCCACCTGCTTGATGGCGCTGCGCTTCGAATCGCCGTTGGGCAGCGGCGTGAAGCGGCGCGCGTCTTCCCCGCCCTCGCCGGTATTCGACTTGCCGCCGATGCGGTTCATGGCGATGGCCAGCGACTCGTGGGCCTCGGCGCTGATGGAGCCGAAGCTCATGGCGCCGGTGGCGAAGCGCTTGACGATCTCGCTTTCGGGCTCCACGTCGTCAAGGTCGATGGAGCCGCCGTTGGCGCCGCTCCGGAAGGCCAGCAGCCCGCGCAGGTTGGCGTTGGCCGTGTTCTCCCGGTTGACGTGTTCGGCGAAGCGCCAGTAGGCGCTCTCGTCGTTCGCCCGGGAGGCCACCTGCAGGTCGGCGATGGCCTGGGGGTCCCACATGTGGGTGTCGCCGTGCCGGCGCCAGTGAAAGTCGCCGGGATTGGGCAGGACTGCGACGCTGAGGTTCCGCCCGGGATAGCCGAGTGCATGGCGGCGTTCCATCTCCTCGGCAAGCACTCCCAGGCCCACGCCCTGAACGCGGCTGGCAGTACCCCGGAATGCCCGTTCGATGACATCGTCGGCCAGCCCTACCGCCTCGAAGATCTGGGCGCCCTTGTAGGATTGCAGGGTGGAGATGCCCATCTTCGCCATGACCTTGAGCATGCCCTTGGCCGTGCCCTTGCGGTAGGCGGCGATCACGTCCTCGTTGTTGGCGATATGCGAGGCGTCGTCCAGGTAGCCCTGTTCCCGGGAATCCCACAGCGCCTCGAACGCCAGGTAGGGGTTGATGGCATCGGCGCCGTAACCGGTGAGCAGGCAGTGATGGTGCACCTCGCGCGCCTCGCCGGTTTCCAGGACGATGCCGATGCGGGTGCGCGCGTGGGTTGCGACCAGGTGATGATGCACCGTTCCGACGGCAAGCAGCGCGCTGATCGGTACGCGCTCGGGGCCGACGGCGCGGTCGGACAGCACGATGAGGCTGTAGCCGTCTTCGATGGCACGGCTCGCCTCGGCGGAGATCCTGTCCAGGGCCGCCTCGAGGCCGCCTCTGCCCGATCCGGCCGGAAATGTGATATCGATGGTCGCGGTTCTCCAGCCCCGGTGATCGAGATGCCGGATGGCGGCCAGTTCGTCGTTCGAGAGTATCGGGTGGGGGATGCGCAACCGGTGCGCATGGGCTTCCGTGGTTTCCAGCAGGTTCCGTTCCGGGCCGCAATAGCACTCCAGCGCCATGATCACTTCCTCGCGGATGGAATCGATGGCGGGGTTGGTCACCTGGGCGAAACGCTGCTTGAAGTAGTCGTAGAGCATGCGCGGCTTGTCGGACATCACCGCCAGCGCCGCATCGTTGCCCATGGAGCCGAGCGGGTCGCGCAACTCCTTGACCAGGGGCTGCAACATGATCTGCATGGTCTCTACGGTGTAGCCGAAGGCGTTCATGCGGGCGGTCAGTGTCGATGAATCGGGCGCCGGAGCCTGGGCTGCCGGCAGTTCGTCGAGTTCGATGCGCTGCTTTTCCAGCCAGGCGGCGTACGGGCGGGCGCCGGCCCACTCCGACTTGATCTCCTCGTCGGGGATCATGCGGCCCTGGTCGAAGTCGATGAGAAAGATGCGGCCCGGCTGCAGCCGCCCCTTCTCCACCACCGTTGCCGGGTCGACCCGCACCACGCCGACCTCCGAGGCCATGATGCAGCGGTCGTCGTCGGTGATGTAGTAGCGGCTGGGCCGGAGCCCGTTGCGGTCGAGCACGGCGCCGATGTAGGTGCCGTCGGTAAAGGCGATGGAAGCCGGGCCGTCCCAGGGTTCCATCAGGCAGGAGTGGTATTCGTAGAAGGCGCGCCGGGCCGGGTCCATGGCGCCGTGCTGCTGCCAGGCCTCGGGAATCATCATCAGCACCGCTTCCTGCAGCTTGCGCCCGGTCATCAGCAGGAATTCCAGAACGTTGTCGAAGGTGCCGGAGTCGGAGCAGTCGGGCTCCACCACGGGGAACAGCTTCTCGATGTCGTCGCCGAAGAGCGGCGAGGAGACCACGCCCTGGCGCGCGTTCATGGCGTTCTCGTTGCCGAGCAGGGTGTTGATCTCGCCGTTGTGGCTCATGAACCGGTTGGGCTGCGCCCGGTCCCACGAGGGGAAGGTATTGGTGCTGAAACGCGAGTGCACCATGGCCAGGTGCGACTCGAAATCCGGTTCGCTCAGGTCCCTGAAGAAGGGCGCCATCTGGATCGGCGTCAGCATGCCCTTGTAGACGATCACCTTGGAGGACAGGGAACAGACGTAGAACGACTGCCGTTGCTCAAGGCTCGTATCGCTGCGCAGCAGGTGGGTGGCATGCTTGCGGATCAGGTACAGCTTGCGCTCGAACTCATCGCCGGTGAGGGGGTTGCCGGCATCGGTGCCGATGAAGAGCTGCGCCATGTGCGGCATGGCTGCCCGGGCCGCGTTGCCGATGTCGGCCCCGTCCGGGTCGGTGGGCAGTTCCCGCCAGCCGAGCAGCCGCTGGCCGGCATCCGCGATTTCCGCTTCCAGGACGCGCCGGCAGGTCTCGCGTTCGCCGGCATCGGTGGGCAGAAAGACGATGCCGACGCCGTAGCTGCCGCGCGCGGGCAGGGCGATGCCGAGTTCGTCCCGGGCGGCCCGGCGCAGGAAGCGGTCCGGCAGGCCGAGCAGAATGCCGGCGCCGTCGCCGGTGTTCTTCTCGTAGCCGAGGCCTCCGCGATGCTCCATGCAGCAGTTCATGGACAGGGCATCCTCGACGATGCCCCGGCTCGGGCGGCCCTTGATGTCGCAGATAAAGCCGACGCCGCAGCTATCCTTCTCGAAAGCCGGATCGTACAGGCCCTGCTTCGGAGGCAGGCCGGGTATCTTCGCTGTCATTGACAGCCCCTCATGCCGATGTCCAATGGGATTCCGCTGGGCTGCCCGCGCACCGTGCGCGGGAAGAACCGCCGAACAACTGACCGTTGACCACTTGCCTCAATCGCGTCTTGTCATTGTTCGAAGCTACCGGCAAGGGAACGGCTCGCGCCGAAACGCGAACCCACAAACATCCCAAAAAAACGCGGTTGAATCAAGTTGCCGCACGGCCCACCATGACGGACCGCTTGCCTGTGAGGAGGAATCTTGGCCCTTCCGGAGCGCGACGGATTTCCTGTCGTCGTGCACATCCTGCTGATGCGCGACAGCCGTTTGTTCCTGCTGCGGCGTGCGCATACGGGTTTCATGGACGGCTATTACGGCCTGCCGGGCGGCCATCTGCGCCGGGGCGAAAGTGTCAGCGAAGCCGCGGTCAGGGAGTGCCGGGAAGAGACGGGGGCGGTGCCGCAGGACATCGAGCCGCGCTGCGTCCTGCCGTACATCTCCGGCAGCCACCAGGGCCTGAACTTCGTGTTCGAGTCGCATCGATTCGAGGGCGAACCGCGCGTCAACGAGCCGGAGTTGTTCGACGGCTGTTGCTGGGCGGGGCGCGACGACCTGCCGGCCAGGGTGACACCATGGCTGGTCGATGCCCTCGCAATGCCGCCCGGCCGCTGGTTCCGGGAGTTTCGCTGGGACTGACCCCGCGCTCGGGAACCTCATGTCTCCAAACGCTTGTTCCGTTTATCCGCGCTTACGCAGGGTATCTGCGCGTACGCAGGCTGTTCAGCGGAACCCGCTTTCATCTATATTGAAAAGCAAGCCCCGGCCGAGCCCCAAATGTTCAGATCCAGGCAGAGGAGTGTTGCTGCATGAAACCGCTCGCGGATTACAACCTGTTCGACGACGCCACCCGAGAGTGCCCGTTCCCCTACTTCCAGGCGATACGGCGCGAGGCCCCGGTTTACTACATGCCGGAAATCGGCGCCTGGTACGTTTCCCGCTACGAGGACCTGCGCCACGTCAAGAAGAACCCGCAGATCTTCTCCAACCAGATCTACGCGTTCGCTGATAGCCGCGGCGGCACCCGCGATGTGGCGGAGAGCTACCGCAGCGAGCACGGCTGGCAGCGGGTGCACACCCTGCAGCGCACCGACCCGCCCGAGCACACGAGATACCGCAAACTCATCAACCACGCCTTCTCCGTCAAGCGCATCCGCGGCATGACCGCCTATGTCGAGACCATCGTCAACGACCTGGTGGACGGGTTCATCCAGCGCGGCGAGTGCGACTTCGTTCGGGAGTTTTCGGTTCCGCTGCCCTGCACGGTCATCGCCGATCAACTGGGCGTCCCCCGTGAAAGAATCGGGGACCTCAAGAAGTGGTCGGACGCGATGCTGGCGCCGGGCGGCGGCTATATCGACGAGGCGGAAGCGCTGGAATGCGGCAAGCTGGTGGTTCAGGCGCAACGTTTCTTCGCGGGCATCATCGAAGAACGCCGGCGCCAACCCCGCGACGACATCATTTCCGACGTGGTGCACGCCACCATTGCCGATAAGGAAACCGGCGAGGAACGCCACCTCACCATGCACGAACTGCTCGACCTGCTCGACCAGCTGCTGACCGGGGGCAACGAGACCACCACCAACGCCATCGCCTCGGGGCTGATGCTGCTGCTGCAGCGCCCGGGCACCATGGAGCGATTGCATGGCGACGAAAAGCTGCTGCGCAACTTCATCGAGGAAACCCTGCGTTACGAGTCGCCGGTGATTCACCTCTGGCGCGTCACCACTCAGGACACCGAACTCGGCGGGGTGAAACTGCCGAAGGGCTCGTCACTGGCGCTGGGCTATGCGTCGGCGAACCGGGACGAGGCGGTTTTCGAGGACGGGGAAACGTTCGATATCGAGCGCAGCAAGATTGGGGCTCACCTCGCCTTCGGGTCCGGCCCCCATCACTGCCCGGGGGCCGCACTTGCCCGCCAGGAAATGTTCTCGACCTTCACCGTCCTGCTGAACCGCCTGGACAATATCCGCCTCAAGGACCCGGCGGACCGGTTCGAGCACCTGCCGAGCAGTTTTCTCCGCGGCTTGAAGGAGTTGCAGATCACTTTCGATGTACGGAATGCCGGGCGCCATGAGCCCGGCGCCTCCTGGTACTGACCGCCGTGGGACACCTCGACGGAAAACGCATGGTGATCACCGGGTCTTCCCGGGGACTGGGCCGGGCGTTCGCGATTGCCGCCGCCGCGGAAGGCGCTTCGGTCATCGTCAACGGCACCAATGAGAGCGCGCTTGCCGAAACGGTGGAGGCCGTCGGGTCGGACAACGGCCGCGTCATCCCCGTACCCGGTTCCGTGGCC
>JAPOON010000218.1 GCA_026713405.1 Gammaproteobacteria bacterium | reverse complement strand
CTGCCAGTGATGGCGAGGCTCGAACCATTGCCGCGGGTGAAGTGGTCCTGGTTGAAGACACCACGGGCAAAGGGCATCTGAGCAAGGCAATCAATGATCGCCTACGCCACTGTATCTTTGTGACGCTGGACTGACAACGGACTCCACTTTCGTGCGTCGCCGGCGCATCATGAGGTACCCGCCCAGACACAAGAGCACCGCCGCGGCCGACATGAGAGCGAGCATGCGCCAATCGTCCAGGTGAGCGCCGAACGCCACCATCAAGACGGTTGCGGGAACGATGCCGAGCGCTGTAGTCCAACTAAAGCGCCACCAGCTGATGGCCGTCAGGCCAAGTGCGAAGTTGATCAGGTTGAAGGAGAGGACCGGCAGGAGGCGCACGGCCAAAAGCACAGGGATGTCGATCTGTTCCAGCCAGCGCTCCGAACGTTTAAGGCGCGACGAACTGACCAGCAGGCGCAAGACGGGCCGCCCGAAGGCGCGTGTCAGCCAGAACCCCAGGTAGGCGCCCAGCATGGCGCCGATCCAGATAGTGACGAAGCCCCAAAACGGCCCGAGTATCATGCCCGCCGCCAGGGCCAGAAACACGGCCGGCACGGGGACGAGGGTATGCAGGATCATAAGTCCGACAATGGCCAGAGGCAGCCAAGTCGGGGTACTGGCCACAAGCTCCTGCACGGCCTCGGAACTGGGATTGGTGAGCAGAGACCACAGCACCTCCCCCAACTGCGTCTTCAAGCCGATCAACAGAAGCAGCCCGACCAGCCCCAATAGCAGACCAAGGCGTACCGCCTGTCCCATCAGGACCGGCATTGGCTTTTGCATTATCCTGAGCCCCCCTGCCCCGGAATCCGCAAACCGAGAACGGTAAGGATTACCAGATGCTTTGTGGCAAGGGAAGGCCAGCAAAATCTTCCGCGGCCAACCTCTTTTCGGGGGTCACGCCCATCTGCTCAAGGAGTGCGTACAGTTGACGCAAATGTTGTGCGGCGTGCCACACGGTTCGCTGGAAGAGCGCCGCAGCAACCTGTGAGCCGTAGTAGGTCTCCACCGTTCCCTCGAACGCGCCGGCCCCCTCGCACCACTGGCTCAGGCGGTCTCTTACTTGCTCTCCATAACGGGCAACGGCTGCCATGTCGAGCATATAAACTGGTGGTCGTTCCTCAAACCATGCTTCCTGAAGGTAACCTTGTTCCACGGCGTCCCGGTAAGACAGGCCGACCCGAAACAGGTGATAGGCGAGTTGGTGTACTGATCGGTCACGCCCCGGTGTCTGCAGGTGGATATGCTGAGACGGAACCTGTGTGACCGCCCTTTGCGCGGCCAGCAGAATCTTGTCGAGGCGGTCCTTCAGTTCGTCAAGAGGCAGCGCCAGAGCGTCGTCATAAGTCGCTCCGACCAACCCCGCCACAGCCGCCGGATTCCATCCATGAACGGCGCGGTCTCCCACAATCACTGCGGGCACTCGCGTGATTCCGTGTCCACGCAGGATTTCCATGGACTCCGGTTGCGCCTCTACGTCGATTGTTTCGAAATCCACCTTCCACGATGCAAGCAGCTCTTCCAGAGCGCGGCACGAACTTCATCCTGCCCGCTTGTATAGCTGCACGGGCTCCGCCTGTGCCTCTACCGACATGCGATCATTCCTCCCAGCTTTCCATAACCGATTTAGACTGCGCCGCCGGCGAGCAGCCGGTAACGATTCGGGCATTAGAGCGGAATTCTTTACACAAATCAAAAAGGGGGCTTGACGCGCAACGTCTTT
>JAPOON010000217.1 GCA_026713405.1 Gammaproteobacteria bacterium | reverse complement strand
CGCCGCAATCACGGCGGGTTCGGAGACACGTTCTATATCGACGAAGTCTTTGTCAGGATTGGGGTAAGCTGCAGTATCTGTGGCGTGCCGTGGACCAGGACGGAGATGTGGTCGAAGTTTTTCTTCAGGACCGGCGGGACGCCAGGGCCGCGAAGCGGTTTTTCCGTCGGCTGGTCGGGCGTCATGGATCCGAACCCTGGAAAATCGTCACCGACAAGCTGGGCAGTTATCGGGTTGCCCATCGGGAACTGATTCCCGCTTCAATACATGTAACGGACCGGTATGCCAATAACCGCGCCGAACAGTCGCATGAGGCAACCCGGTTTCGGGAGCGGGGCATGCGGCGCTTCAAATCGGCAGCGCAAGCGCAGCGCTTCCTGGATGTGCATTCTGCGGTTTACAACCTGTTCAACCTGGGTCGTCATCTGGTCAGAGCAAATCACTACCGCGAACTGAGACGCAGCGCCTTTGCGTCTTGGACTCTGGCAACGGCCGCTTGATCAAGGCGAGTGTAGATTCTCGGCGGCTTGGACCAGTTAACTTGGCAATACCATCGCGAGGACAGTTCCACCATGGCAGGAGTTATTTCAAGAGCACGCGAAGAAGGTATGGAGCAGGGTCGCGTTGAGGGGGAGCGTGTGGTCCTGGAAAGACAGCTGAAACGGCGCTTCGGTCTCCTGTCGCCCGAAGTCGCCGCAAGGCTGGAGCAAGCGTCCGTCGCCGACCTGGAAACCTGGGCCGAAAACGTGCTCGACGCGCCAACGCTTGATGACGTGTTCAATTCAAGGCGCTAGCGCGGATTCCTGGTCGGGCACCCCGCCCTAGAGATCCACCACCTTCTCGCCGAGGTGATACACGCTGCAGGCAGACCCGACCTCTCCGTTGTGCTCGAAATTGGCTGCAAAAGCGTCCTTGACCCGCTCGAAACCGGGGGCCACTTCACCCTGAACCCGACTCATCTCTCTTTCTCCTGAACGTTCCCCTCAGCCTTCAATCCGTCGCCGCCTGATCCATGTCCGTTCGTCCGCGGCTCAAAGGCTGAACGCCTCCAGTGACGCGGGGTGGAACAGTTCCTCCAGCGCGACACGCCGCGCCGACAGGCCCTGGTCGAAGTGGTAGCCGAGAAAGGTGTCCAGGGTCTTTTCGTTGCCGGCGAGGCCGTAGCTCCAGAAATCCCGGCCCATCAGCGCCCGGGTGCGTTCCAGGTTGTCCTCCACGAACGGCAGCGTCGCTTTTGGCGCCGAGGTGTCGCCAAGCGCCGCCTGCGCCATTTCCTTCGCCCGGGTGAACGCCTTGAGCAGCGCGCCGGGCAGCCACGGATGGTCGTCGGCCAATCCGCGGCGCAGTGCCAGCACATGCATGATCGGAAAGATGCGATGGCGCCGGTACCAGGCCTCGGCAGCTTCGCGCGCATCCGGAAACAGGCGGCCGACCTGCGGATGCCCCTCGTCGAAGCAGCGGATCGCGCGCGGGCCGATGAAACCGTCGATCTCGCCGTCGGTCAGCATCCGGTTCAGCGTCACGTCCTTCGGCGCCGCCTCCAGGGACACATCGGCGGGCAGCTCGATGGCGACTTTCTCCGGCCGGCCCGGCGTGTCCATGCCGCCCCGGACCCAGCGGATGTCCGACGGCCGCACCCCGTGGTCCTGCTCCAGGATGCCGCGCACCCAGACGTTGGCGGTCAGTTGATATTCGGCGATGCCCATGCGGCGCCCGCGAAGATCTTCCGGGCCCAGGATGCCCACATCGGTGCGGATGTAGATCGAGGTATGGCGAAAGGCGCGGGAGAGGAATACCGGCACGGCGACATAGTGGGGATCGCCGCGTGCCACGGAAATGGCATAGGACGACAGCGACAGTTCGCAGACATCGAAAGCCTGGTGGCGCATGGCGCGGAAGAACATTTCCTCCGGCGACAGCAGCATGACCGCCGGGTCGACACCGTCGATCGGTATGCGGCCGTCGGCGATGGGGCGTGTTCGGTCGTAGTCGCCCATGGCGACGGACAGGCGCAGGCGGCTCATGTCAGTTTCCTCCAGGGGGCGCGGCGTTCTGCCGCGTGAGTTCGACCGGCACGCCGGTCGCGGCCGACTGCAGCATTGCGTGGCAGACTTCCAGGCTCGCCAGGCCCCAGTGCCCGGTCTGCAGCGGCTGCACGCCGTCTCGCACCGCCGCAACCAGCGCATCGAGTACCGGCGTGCGTGGATCGGCGGTTGCCGGTGCCGGCTCGAACCGCTGCTCGTCGCCGTACAGCCAGAGGCCGTCCGGCGTCAAGCGGATATCGCCGCGCTCGCAGCAGACGACCACCGGGCCGAAGTGCTCGTTGTGCGGCGCCGGCGGCGGCACGCTGGCGGCGTCGAAGGTGCGTGCCTGCTTCAGGGCCTTCTCCTGTTCCGGTGTTTCCGCGGTAGCCAGCGCGCTGCGCGCCCGGCCGTAGTTCGCCGGGTTCTTGTCATGCCCGAGTTCGCCGACCCCGTCCATCCACAGGTCGCTGTCGAAACGGCCGTAACCGGAGTAGGTAAGGGAGGCAAAGGCGCCACCCGCGAAGTTCAACAGTGCCGCATAGGCGCCCTCGGTCGGCCGCGCCGGGTCCCAGGTGCCGGTAAGGGCCGTGACGCTGGTGGCAGGCGCGCCTGCCAACGTGCGCACCACGTCAACCTGGTGTACGGCCTGGCCGAATACCACGCCGCCGCCTTGCCCGGTGTGCAATTCTTCCGGGCGGCGTGGCCGGTACAGGTAATCGGTGTAGTTGAAGGCATGAATCATGCGCACCCAGCCAAAAATGCCGCTTTCGATCCGGGTCCGAGCCTGGGCAACCGGCAGATCGAAACTGTGGCTGGGCCCCACCATCAATGCGACGCCGGCGCGCTCGCAGGCCGCGATCATCGCGGTACCGTCATCCATCGAGACCGCCAACGGCTTCTCGACCAGCACGTGTTTGCCGGCCGCCGCCGCGGCCTTGGTCTGCGACGCATGCAGTTCGTGGGGTGTGGCGATGTAGACGGCTTCCAGGCCCGGGTGTGCCAGCAGACCGTCCAGGTCGGCATAGGTGTGGCCACCGAATCGCTGCTCGAACGCGAGGCGGGATTCCGTGCGCGGCGCACAGGCTGCCACGGGTGTCACCCGTTCGTCGGCGAGCAGGGCAGGCGCGGTGAGCGCGAACGCCCGGCCGAGCCCGACGACCCCGAGGCGCACCGGATCAGAGATCAAGGGTGAGTGCTCCGCTGTTTGCCCGCGATACGCACAACATCACGTATCTGCCACGCTCCTCGTCCATCAGCACCCGGTCGCGGTGGTCGGCTTCGCCCGCGAGCAGGCGAGTCTTGCACGTGCCGCAGACACCGCTCTCGCAGGAACTCGGCGCCGCGATACCGGCGGCACGGAACGCTTCCAGGATCGACTGATCGCCCGCTACCGTGACCGTGCGGCCGGAGCGCTGCAGTACCACCTCGAACGGACGGTCATCGGGCCGCACGGGCTCGACCGGCCGGAAATCCTCGAACTGGACGCGGCCTTCCGGCCAATGCCCCGAGACGCCGCGGATCTCCTCCATCAACGGTTTGGGGCCACAGCAATAGACCCGTACATCCGTCGGTTCGGCGAAATGGTCCCAGAAATCGTAAAAGTCGTCCGCACGGCCGCCGTCATGATGCAGGATCAGCCGGTCGCCGAAGTGAGTACGCGATTCGTGAAGATAGGCGGTTTCGCAAGCACTTCTCGTACAGTAGATCAGGCGAAACGGCAGGCCCTCGCTGTCGAGCCGGTTCGCCATCGCGATGATGGGCGCGATGCCGATCCCGCCGGCAATAAGAAGATAACCGGCTGCCCGGGTCAACGGAAAGCTGTTGGCCGGCACATCGACGCGCAGGTGCCCGCCCACCCGGGTTTGCTCGACCAGCGAACGCGAGCCGCCGCGAGAATCCTGCTCGCGTTTGCACGCAATGACATAGCGGGTTGGGGCGCGTCCGTCGTTGACCAGCGAATACTGGCGCATGGCGCCCGATGGGGTTTCGATGCCGATGTGTGCCCCCGGCTCGAACGGTACAAGCTCCGAGCCGTTTGCCTTCGCTAGCGACAATTCGCAGATGTCCGGCGTGAGCATGCGCTTGCCGGCGATCGTCAGTCGTGCAAGAACGGGCAATCCGGCCATATCGGCTCACGTTCGCAGGATTGGCGTCCGGTTACAACTCGACGGGTTCGGCCCCGGGACTTATCATCCCTGGTCCACTCGATCCACAGTTTCAGCCGTTGCCATGTTGACCGCCGAGGAAAACGATCTGCTGACCCGGGTCGAGGGCGACGCCCCCATGGGCCGGCTGATGCGCCAGCACTGGACGCCGGTGTGCCTCATCGAGGAGGTCGACGAACCCGACGGCACGCCGCTGCTGGTCGAGGCGCTCGGGCAACGCATGGTGGCCTTCCGCGACAGCAAGGGCCGGCTCGGCCTGCTGAACGAGAAGTGCCCGCACCGCAAGGCGTCCCTGTTGCTTGGCCGCAACGAGGACTGCGGCCTGCGCTGCCTGTATCACGGCTGGAAATACGCGGTGGACGGCCGCTGCGTGGCGATGCATACAGAGCCCGAAGACAGCGGCCTCATCGGCAAGGTCAGGGCGCGCGCCTGGCCCGTGGTGGAGTGGGCGGGCCTGGTATGGGCCTGGCTGGGCGAGCCGGACGCGGCACCGCACTTCGACCCGCCGGCGTTTGCGCCGCGCGACGACATCGCCACCGCCATCCTGAAAATCCGCGTTCCCTGCAACTGGGCGCAGATCCACGAAGGCCAGATCGACAGCGCACACTCCTCCAGCCTGCACGCCACCGACATGGTGCCGGCCCGGATCACCCGCGCCGAAGCCGGCGAAAAATCCTGGTACAGGCCGTCCACCGACAAGTCTCCACGCCTGCAGGTCGAGCGCACGAGCTACGGATTCCACTACGTCGCCATCCGCCGGCCGATCAAGGGCGCCGCCACACACGAGTATTTGCGCGTTACCGAGTTCATCGCACCCTACACATCCCTGATTCCGCCGAACAACAGGTTCCGGGTGGCCAGCGTCATCGTACCCATCGACGACGTGAACAGTTGCTTCTATTTCATTGCCTGGGACGGGCCGGAAGTGCCGACCACCGGGGAATGGCGGGCTTACCACCGCACCCGGCGCGGCGTCGACCTGACCGACGACTGGGCGCCCAGGGGCACGCTGGAAAACCGGTTCCTGCAGGATCGCGGAGCGATGCGCAAAGACACAT
>JAPOON010000216.1 GCA_026713405.1 Gammaproteobacteria bacterium | reverse complement strand
CCGACTTCCTCGCGGATGGTCTGCTGCATTTCAGCGGTCAGGAACTCGGCGTCCGGGTTGAGCACGAAAGCGGCGTTTGGCACTTCCGCGCAGTTCACGACGGCATTGGAGCGGCCGGCATGGACCTTGGCCAGAGCCTCGAAGCCGGAGGCCACCGCAAGGTCGCAGCCCAGCATCAGGTCAGCCTCGCCGGCGGAGATGCGCACGGCCTTGATGTCGTTCTGATCGTTGGCCACGCGAACATGGCTGACCACGGCGCCGAACTTCTGCGCGAGGCCGGTCTGGTTCATGGTCGCGCAACCCTTGCCTTCGATGTGCGCGGCCATGGCGACCATGGCCGTGACCGTCAGCACGCCGGTGCCGCCGACACCGGTGACGATGGCGTTCCAGGGCGCGTCTAGCTGCGGCAATTCCGGTTCGGGCAGTTCGCTGAACGCCTCGCCGACCGCCTCGGCGATTCCCGAGCGCCGGGCCAGTTCGCCGCCGTGCACGGTAACGAAGCTGGGGCAGAACCCCTTGACGCAGCTGTAGTCCTTGTTGCAGGCGCTCTGGTCGATCTTGCGCTTGCGCCCGAGTTCCGTCTCAAGCGGCACCACCGACAGGCAGTTGGAGGCGCGGCTGCAGTCGCCGCACCCTTCGCAGACCTCGTCGTTGATGAATACCCGCTTGGGCGGGTCTTCCATGAGGCCGCGCTTGCGGCGGCGCCGTTTCTCGGCGGCGCAGGTCTGCTGGTAGACCAGCACCGAGAGGCCCTTGAACTCGCGCAGTTCGCGCTGCAGGGCATCCATGTCGTCGCGGTGGTGCAGGCTGAACCCGGGCACGTCGGCGAACTGCCCCTGCCAGGCGCCGGGTTCGTCGCTGACCAGCGCGATGCGCTCGATCGCCTCGCCGCGCAACTGGTGGATGAGGTTCTCGACGGAGAATTCCCCGTCAAGCGGCTGGCCGCCGGTCATGGCGACGGCATCGTTGCAGAGAATCTTGTAGGTCATGGTGACGCCGGCCGCCCGGGCTGCGCGAATGGCGAGGATGCCGGAGTGGTTGTAGGTGCCGTCGCCCAGGTTCTGGAAGATGTGGGGGGTGTCGGTGAACGGCGCCTGGCCGATCCAGGCCGCGCCTTCGCCACCCATCTGGGTGAAGGTGGCCGTGGGGCGGTCTGCCATCCAGGTGGCCATGTAGTGGCAGCCGATGCCGGCTGCGGCACGGCTGCCTTCGGGGACCCGGGGGGGGGGGTTGTGCGGACAGCCGGAGCAGAAGTAGGGGGTGCGCTCGGCGGTCTTGCGCGGCCTTGCCAGGGAGCGCTCCTTGTGTTCGAGGAACTTGAGCCGGGCGCGCATGGCGTCGGAATCGTGGAAGCGGCCGATGCGGCCGGCGATGACGCGGGCGATGGCCGCCGGCGTCAGCTCGCCGTAGTTGGGGAGCAGGACCTGACCGGTTTCGTCGAACTCGCCGACAACGCGCGGGCGCTTCGCCACCGGCCGGTTGTAGAGTTGACCGGTAAGCTGGTCTTCAACGATGGATCTCTTCTCTTCAACGACCAGGATCTCTTCCAGCCCATCGGCGAATTCGTGGGCGGAGACCGGTTCCAGGGGCCAGCTCATGCCCACCTTGAAGACCCGCAGGCCGATTTGCGCGGCCGTCGCCTCGTCGATGCCCAGGTCTTCCAGCGCCTGCACCACGTCCAGGTAGGCCTTGCCGGGGGCGATGATGCCGAAGCGCGCCCTGGGGCTGTCGATGACGATGCGGTTGAGCCGGTTGACCCGGGCGAATTCCCGGGCAGCGTAGATCTTGTGGCGGTTGAGGCGCACTTCCTGTTCATGCCAGGAGTCCGGCCAGCGGGCGTGCACGCCGCCCTCCGGCAACTCGAAATCTTGCGGGATGACGATCTCGACCCGGTCGGGGTCGATCTCGGCGGAGATGGCGGAGTCCATGTTGTCGGTGATGGCCTTCATCGCCACCCAGCAGCCGCTGAAGCGCGACAGTTCCCAGCCGTAGATGCCGAGATCCAGCACTTCCTGCACGTTGGCGGGGTTGAGCACCGGTATGGACGTGCCGATGAATACGTGTTCCGACTGGTGGGGCAGGGTGGAGGACTTGGCCGCGTGGTCGTCGCCGGCGATGGCCAGCACGCCGCCGTAGCGGGAGGTGCCGCAGGCGTTGGCGTGCTTCAGGGCATCCACGCTGCGGTCGACGCCGGGCCCCTTGCCGTACCACATGCCGAAAACGCCGTCGTACTTGGCGCCGGCGAACAGGTTGGTTTGCTGGCTGCCCCAGACGGCCGTGGCCGCGAGTTCCTCGTTCACGCCCGGATTGAAATGAATGTTGTGCTCGTCGAGCCAGGACCGGGCTCTCCACAGGGCCTGGTCGAGGCTGCCGACCGGGGACCCCCGGTAGCCGGAGATGAATGCTGCCGTGTTCAGCCCGCGGGCGCGGTCGCGCTGATGCTGCATGATCGGCAGGCGCACCAGCGCCTCGATGCCGGTCATGTAGGCGCGTCCTTTCTCCAGTGCGTACTTGTCGTCGAGCGAGGTGGGGTGCAGCACGGGAGCCGGGGATGCCATTGCTATGTCTAGGCGCGTCGCCAAGCGACGCGATCAAGTTGCTCCGCAACTTGGAGAGGTT
>JAPOON010000215.1 GCA_026713405.1 Gammaproteobacteria bacterium | reverse complement strand
GTCTCGGGCCGCCAGGCGCCCGCGCTGCTCGATGAGGATGGATCGGCGGTTGTGATTCATGCCCATCCCGACGACCAGGTTACCCAGCCCATCGGCGGTGCGGGCGGGCGCGTCGGATGCGGCGCCGTCTCCGGTTCGGCCGGCTGAAGCGGAAGAACCCGGCGCACAGCCGACGGCTTTCTACACTCTGAAGCGCGATAAACGCCATGCGCATGGGGAACCCGGCGCGTCCGGACGTGGAAGAATGAATCCATGAAAGTACTCGTATTCCAGCATGCCGACAGCGAGCATCCCGGTGTGCTTCGCGGCTTCATGGATGACGACGGGCTGTCCTGGGAGGTGGTGCACCTCGACCGGGGGGATTCCATTCCGGCACTCGAACCCTATGACGGCATGCTGGTGATGGGCGGCCCCCAGGATGTCTGGCAGCACTCGGAATATCCCTGGCTGCTGGATGAATGCGCCGCAATTCGACGATTCGTGCTGGACCTGCGCCGCCCCTTCCTGGGCGTCTGCCTGGGCCATCAGCTGCTCGCGGAGGCGCTGGGCGGGCGTGTCGAGCCGGGGGTGGCGGAAGTCGGCGTCATGGACGTGGAACACACTGAGGCAGCCCGCGCGGATCCGATGTTCCGGAAACTCGAGGACCCGCTGCCGGTCCTGCAGTGGCATGGCGCCGAGGGTACTGCCGTGCCTCCCGGCGGGGTGGTGCTGGCCGGTTCGCCCGACTGCGCGATTCAGGCGTTTCGCTTCGGTGACAGCGCCTACGGGATGCAGTTCCACGTGGAGATCACCGGCGAGACGGTGGTTGACTGGATGCAGATACCCACCTACGAGGAGTCTTTGGAAAGGGCGTTGGGGGCCGACGGCGCCGTGCGCCTCGATGCAGAGGTTCGCGGCAACCTTGCCCGGTTCGAGCGGGCGGCGCGTACGGTCTATGAGTGCTGGATTGCGCAGGGCTGCCCGTCGCGACGATCAACCTGAGATTCAACTGGCGAAACCGGGGTGCAATCCCGGGGAATTGCCTGATGGCAGTTGCGTTCCGGCCCCGGCTTGGGCAACCTTCGCCGTTGGCAAAAATTTCCCCCCAATCTAGAAGGAATTCTCATGGCACATACGCACGATCACGAGATCGTATCGATTTACCCGTTCACCGACGAAGAAGTCGACCAGCTTCTCACCAACGCCGGCGAGTGCGTGCTCATGTGGGGGACGAAGGACGGCTGGCCGGTAGGCGTCACCCACGCTTTCGTATGGCGTGACGACAAGCTCTGGATCACCTTCGCCGCGCACCGGCACCGCGCCTCCGCCATCCGCCGGGACAACCGGGTCTCGGTCAATGTCTCCAGCGCCAGCTATCGCCCGGATGTCTCGCCGGACCTGCCCACCGGCGCCATCACCGTCAAGGGCACCGGCGAGTTCTTCGAAGACGACGAGACCAAGAAATGGTTCTATGCGGCGCTGGCCAAGAAGGTCAGCCCGGACAGCGAGGAAGGCGAGGCGGCCTTCTACAGTCTGCTCGACTCACCGCTCAGGACCATACTCGCGGTGACTCCCGTTAAGAAGATCATGTACAACAGCAAGACCGCGGGCGCGCACATGGCAGGCGTTGCCTCGGAAGACCAGCTCGGCGAACGGCTTGCCGTCGACCAGGATCGCATGAACGCGGAACGGGCGCGGCGTGGGCTGGCGCCCCGCTAAACCTCTAATTCGCGGATAAGGCTGTCAAATGAGTCAAATCCCTCCCGGTCGCTGTTTTCCGTGGGGGGCATCGGGCCGATTGCCGGGTGAATGATACTGCGGCCAACAGACCGCCCGGTTCGTCGGCTGCGCAGGCCGTTTGTTTACCGGCCGCGATTCGTAAACTGCGTTGACTGGAGTAGATAGCGTGACCCACCAGCAGCAACTCGAAAAAATGGGCAGCGCCCGGGGCTTTATCGCTGCCCTCGACCAGAGCGGCGGCAGCACGCCCAAGGCGCTTGGCCTTTACGGGGTCGAGGCTGATGCCTGGTCCACCGACGAGGAGATGTTCGACATCGTCCACGAGATGCGCTCCCGCATCGTCACGAGCCCGAGCTTCACGGGCCAGCGCATTCTGGGGGCCATCCTGTTCGAGAACACCATGGACCGTGACGTGGCGGGACGGCCTTCGCCCAGTTACCTCTGGGAAGTCAAGAATGTCGTGCCGATCCTCAAGGTGGACAAGGGGTTGGCCGACGAGGAGGACGGCGTGCAGGTCATGAAGCCCATGCCGGAACTGGAAGCGCTGCTGGAGCGTGGCAAGGCGAAAGGCATCTTCGGCACCAAGATGCGCTCGGTGATCAAGCAGGCGAGCCCCGCGGGCATCGCCCGGGTGGTCGAACAGCAGTTCGCGACGGGCAATCGCATACTGGACGCGGGGCTCGTGCCGATAATCGAGCCTGAAGTGGACATTCACTGCCCGGACAAGGCGGCGGCGGAGGACGTTCTTCATGCCGAGATCGTGAAATCGCTGAACGGCCTCGCCGACGGGCGCCGGGTAATGCTCAAGCTGACGCTGCCCGAGGTGAACAACCTGTACGCAGACTGTGTCGCCCATGACAATGTCCTGCGGGTCGCCGCGCTTTCCGGCGGTTACAGCCGGGAAGAAGCCAACGCGCGCCTTGCCCGCCAGAACGGCATGGTGGCGAGCTTCTCACGGGCATTGACCGAAGGGCTGTCGGCCGGCCAGACGGATGCTGCGTTCGACGCGATGCTCGACAGTTCCATTCAGGGCATTTTCGACGCGTCGGGAACTTAGGTTTATTTCCACACGGGCTGGACCGGTCCGTTCAGGTGCTGCCTTGCTGCGCCGGCCGGGGGGTCGGCATCGGCCCTGCAGGTACCGGTACTGGAACGGATCGCTGGCTGCAATGACTGAAACGGAGATTGCATGAAAGCATTTCGATTGGACGGCCAGGTGGCGGTGGTCACCGGAGCGGGCAAGGGCATCGGCCGGGGCATTGCGCTCTGTCTGGCCGAAGCGGGGGCGGACCTGGTGGTGAGTGCCCGTACGCAATCGGACATCGAAGAGGTGGCGGATGCCGTACGGCAAACCGGCCGCCGGGCCACGGCGATGGCCGCGGACGTAACCGACGGGGAACAGTTGGACGCGCTTGTAGCGGCTGCGGGCGAATTGGGAGGCCTGAATATCTGGGTGAGCAACGCGGGCGGGCTGCCCGATGCCACGCCGCGCTACCTTACACGCACCCCGGAAGACCGCTGGGATGCCCAGGTGGACCTGAATCTGAAAGCCGTCTGGATGGGCGCCGTGCGTGCGGCGGCGGCCATGGAAACGGGCTGCATCGTCAATATCTCATCCCGGGCCGCCATGGGGCCGCAACTCAAGAACGGCCCGTACGGGGCGTCGAAGGCAGCGGTAAACAGCCTGACCCAGACGCTGGCGCTGGAGCTTGCGCCGCGCATTCGGGTCAATGCGGTGGCTCCGGGCCCGGTTCCCACCGAGAACTTCATGCAGTCCACCAACTTTCCGGACGACCAGCCGCTCGAGAAAATCATCGGGCTGCCGCTGGGCCGCCTGGGCACGCCTGAAGACATCGGTAACGCGGTGGTATTCATGGCGTCGCCGGCGTCGAGCTGGATTACCGGGCAATGCCTCTACGTTACCGGCGGGCCGTAGCGGGAACCAGGCATCGGCAATCCCCGTTGGGGACTCAATAAGTTCCAAGAAATCAATGTTATAGATGCAAAAGGTTGAGTGACGTGATCATTGTCTCGGCAACTCTCGAACTCGCCACCCGGAAAGGTCGCGGCCGCGCTGCCGCGGAAAGCGCGCACGAGCCGGTCTGCAGCCCGGAGGGCCTGCTCCGGGAAACCTTCTTCAAGGGCCGCGCCTGATGGGGCACGCGGGCCGGGTCATCGACCTGCACGCCCACGCCGTACTCGAAGCGGGGTTCGGCGTGGCGGGGCGGCACGGTCCGGAACTGGCAGTGGACAACGACGGCGTCTCCTACTTCCGCATCGGCGAGTACCGCATGAAGCCCATGGTCTATCGCGGCACGGTGTTCATGGACTTCGGCAAGCGCCTGGAACGAATGGACGAGGTCGGCATCGACCTGCAGATGCTCTCGCCCAATCCCCTGACCTTCTTCCACGGCATCGAGAAAGACCTGGCTTGCGAGTTCTGCCGCGTGCACAACGATGCCATGGCGGAAGTGGTGGCCCGCCACCCCGGCAGGCTGCTCGGGTCCGCTGCCCTGCCGATGCAGGACCCGGACGCGGCGGCCCGGGAACTGGAGCGGGCCGTGCGCGACCTGGGGATGGTGGCGGCCTATGTGGGCACGGATTATCCGTTCCCGCTCGATGATCCATGCCTGGACGACCTGTACCGCACCTTCGTGGCCCTCGATGTGCCGCTATTCCTGCATCCCTCGTCGACCGACGGCGCCGGAATGCCGGCGGATGAGCGTCTCAACCGATTCGATCTCGGGCTGATCGTGGGTTACGCCTACGACGAGTCGCTGGCGGTGGCATCGCTGGTTTACGGCGGCATGCTGGAACGCCATCCGGACCTGGACATCTGTATCTCCCATGGCGGGGGCGCGCTGCCCTTTCTCATCGGGCGTTACGATGGCATCGCCCGGTTCCGCGACTGGGCGCCGCAGTCGGTCAGGGAGAATGGCTTCCGGCATGAAGTCCGCAAGCTCTGGTTCGATGCCCATGTGGAGGGGCAGGGGGCGCTGGATCTGCTGATCGATGCGGTGGGTCGCGAGCGCCTGGTGTACGGCACGAACTTCGGGGGCTGGGATACGCCGCAGAGCACCTCGGCGTTCGATGCCAGCCTGGCGCCGAATGCGGAGAAACTGCTGCGGCTCGCGGATGCGCCGGCCGGGTAGAGGGCGATGCTGCCGTCTAGGTGTAGTTTGAGGCCCCCATCATCGCCACGAAGATCT
>JAPOON010000214.1 GCA_026713405.1 Gammaproteobacteria bacterium | reverse complement strand
GAGCGCGTTTGGATTGGGCCGTTTCAAAGTGTTGAGTCATTGAGGAAGCCGGCGCGACCGGTCTGTTTTCGCGTCGCTAGAACTGTTGACCCGTCCCGCCACGAACTCGCACTGCGTCGCGCAACATGTCGTCGGAGAAGATCTCCACCAGGGCACGGCCGATGAGGAGGTCCTGCTCCACCCGTCGCTGATCAGCCCAAGGCACGACTTTGCCCCAGGCGACAATGTCCTGCGTCGGGATCATCCGTCGATCTGGGGCAGACGGCGCACGATGATCCGCCACCGGAGATCGCGCTGGCGCGGCTCAGGCGCGAAGTCCGGGTCCAGCGCCTCTCGCCGGTCGAGCTCAGTCCAGGGCAGCGATCCGCGCGCCAGCAGCGCCTTAAGCATCGGTCCCGTCGACCTGTCGTGACCGAGATGGTCCAGAAGATATCCGAGACGCTGCACGACCGGCCGCTCCACGACCGCCGTCAACGCGGCGAGCTCCTCCGGATCGATCTTCCGTCCGAGTTCGGAGAGGACCGTGGCAGCATTATCCATGCTGCCCGACGCCTGCGGATACACAAGCACATCGAGAACAGTCAGCGCCGCCCATGAAATTTTCATCGTACCGGTATCGGTCTTGCGGTCCTCCATCCCCGCCGCCACCGCCTTCATGTTCTGGCGGAAGTAGAAGACGATCAAGCTGCGGCCGGCGCGAATCCTGGGCAGGCGCTTTGCGGTGACCACCTGAAACTCCATGACCGCCTGGTGCGTCGCGCCGTGCAGCTCCGCCGCCTTGAGCAACCCGACGTAGTAGGCCTGACCCTCACGGCGCATGAGTTCGTCGATGAACCAGGTGTAAGAAGAAGCCCGGGCCGATGTGCCGACGCGACCCGGCTCTGAGGCGAATCTGCCGAGGTTTTCTCACGCTGGGAGACTCTGCGCGGGCGGCAAATCGGGCCGGTCAGGCAGCCTGGGCGGTCTCCCACTGCTCCTGCAATTGCAGCCCCCGCGCCTCGTCTTCCGCCATTTCGCGGTTGACCTCCCGGAGTTCCCGCCGCAACGCAATCGCCTTCTTGCTCCCATCGTCGTCCAGGCCCGGGCCGGCCATTCCCCCATCGAGTCCGGCCTTCCTCGCCGTCAGTTCTTCGACCATCCGCTCGGCAGTTTCGAGATCGCGGCGAAGCGGCGCCAGGGCCCGACGTTGTGCGGCCGCGCGACGCCGCTGGGCCCGCCTGCTCTTTGGAGGGAGTGACGGCGCTCCCTCGGTTCCGGTGTCGGCGCGCTTCCCGTTGCCGGAACCCGCAAGCAGGAGCTCCCGATAATCCTGCAGGTCGCCGTCAAACGGCGCCACGGTCCCGCCCGCGACCAGCCAGAAGCGGTTGGCCGTCAACTTGATAACGTGGGGATCGTGGCTGACGATGACGACGGCGCCGGCGAAGGCATTGATCGCCTGGATCAGCGCCTGGCGCGAATCGACGTCGAGATGGTTCGTCGGTTCGTCGAGCAGCAGGATATGGGGCCGGTCGGCCGTCATGAGCGCGAACAGGAGGCGCGCCTTCTCGCCTCCGGACAGGCTCGCGACGATGGTCAGGGCACGATCTTGCGAAAAGCCGAACCGGGCAAGCTGGGAGCGGATCTGTTCAGTTGAATCACCGGGGCGTCGACGGGCCAGCTCGCTCACCGGCGTCCCTGCCAGATCGAGTTCGTCGGTCTGGTGCTGCGCGAAGTAACCGACCCGTAACTTCGGCGCGGCGGCAACCGTCCCCTCCATCGGCAACAGGCGGCGCGCAAGCAGACGGATCAGGGTCGACTTGCCGTTGCCGTTCGCGCCCAGCAACGCCACCCGGTCGTCGTCGTCGAGGTACAGCGAGAGCCGTTTCAGCACGGGCGTGTCGTCGTAGCCGACCGATACGTCACGGGCGCTGAACAGCGGCGGTGCCAGGAGCTTGGGATCGGGGAACTGAAAGGTGACGCTGGCTTCGTTCTGATGCTCGGGTATCGGTTCCATCCGTTCCAGCATCTTCAGCCGCGACTGCGCCTGTCGCGCCTTGGTGGCCTTGTACCGGAACCGCGCCACGAACTTCTCGATGTGGGCGCGCTGCGCTTCCTGGCGCGTGCGCAGTTTCGCATCCCGCGCGAGCTGCATGCGCCGGGTCCGTTCGAAGCGGTCGTAGCCGCCCTGGTAGAGCTTTAGCTGATGGTGTTCGAGATGCAGGATTTTCTGGGCCACGCTGTTCAGGAGATCACGTTCGTGACTGACGACGAGCACGGTGCCGCTGTAGCGCCGCAGGCATTCCTCCAGCCACAGGGTGGATTCCAGATCGAGGTGGTTGGTCGGCTCGTCGAGCAGCAGCAGATCGGGTTGGGTAAACAGCAGAGCCGCCAGCATGACGCGCATCCGCCAGCCACCCGAGAACGTGTCAAGCGGGCGCAACTGGGCCGCGTGATCGAAGCCGAGCCCGTCGAGAATGCGGGCCGCCCGGGCGGGCGCGCTGTGCGCTTCCTTGTCGCGCAGGCGTTCGTGGATTTCGACGATCCGCGCGTGATCCGTCGTGGTCGCGGCCTCGCGCTGCAGGGCGGTGAGCTCGTGGTCGGCCGCCAGAACGGCCTCGACCGGGTTCCGTGATCCTGACGGCGCCTCCTGGCTCGTCATGCCGATCCGCCAGCGCCCGGACACGCTGATCGTCCCGTTCTCCGGCTCCAGGGCTCCGGTGATCAGGCGCAGAAGCGTCGTCTTGCCTGTCCCGTTGCGGCCGACGAATCCCACGCGCTGGCCGGCGTTGACCACCGCGCTCGCCCGGTCGAAGAGCACCCGGTCGCCGATCCGGTACGTCAGGTTGTCGATCCGCAGCATGGCCGGGGTGTACACGGCACGTGCAGAATTACAACGCTGAGCGGGTCATCGCCAACCACACGAGGGACGTCGTGGAGGGCGAGTTGGTATTCGACGGCTTCCGCGTTCACTTACTGGGCGATTGGTTGAAGGACAGCTGCCATGGCGACACTGGCGATCCCCATACCCGATGCCCACCACGACCGATTGGCAGCAATGGCCGCGCGCCGGGATCTGAGCCTGGACAAGCTCACGGAAAAGTGATCCGTGCGGGCCGTGATAGGACGCGACAGCGATGTGCGGTTCCGCACGCGTGCCG
>JAPOON010000213.1 GCA_026713405.1 Gammaproteobacteria bacterium | reverse complement strand
TGACCCTCATCGTCCACGAGGACCGCAAGGCGCCGGTGGTGGCCGTGAACGTCTGGTACCACGTCGGCTCCAAGAACGAGAAGCCGGGCAAGACCGGTTTCGCGCACCTGTTCGAGCACCTGATGTTCAACGGTACAGAGAACTACCCCGGCGAATTCTTCGAGCCCTTCGAGCGGGTCGGCGCCACCGGCATGAACGGCACGACCAACGTCGACCGCACCAACTACTTCGAAGTGGTGCCGAAGAACGCCCTCGACCTGGCGCTGTGGATGGAGTCGGACCGCATGGGGCACCTGCTCGGCGTGGTCGACCAGGCGCGCCTCGACGAGCAGCGTGGCGTTGTGCAGAACGAGAAGCGCCAGGGCGAGAACCAGCCCTATGGCCGGGTATTCAACGTGCTGTTCGAGAATGTCTTTCCGTCCGGCCATCCCTATTCGTGGTCTGTCATCGGCAGCATGGACGACCTTAACGCGGCGAGCCTCGACGACGTTCGGGAGTGGTTCAACCGGTACTACGGCGCCGCGAACGCCGTTCTGGTCATCGCCGGCGATGTGGAAGCGGCGGACGTGAAGGCCCGGGTGGAACACTACTTCGGCCATATTCCCGCCGGGCCGCCGCTGACGAGGCAGACCGAATGGATACCCGAACTCGTGGGCACCCACCGCCTGGTCATGCAGGACCGGGTGCCCCAGGCGAGGCTGTACAAGGCATGGACCATGCCGCGTTACGGCACGCCCGAAGCCAACCGGCTCGATCTGGTGGCCGGCATCCTCAGCGAAGGCAAGACTTCCCGGCTCTACAAGCGCCTGGTCTACGACGAGCAGATCGCCTCGGACGTGAGCGCCTTCGCCTACCCGATGGAGATAGCCGGCATCTTCGGCGTCATCGCAACGGCGCTGCCCGGGCACACGCTCGCAGAACTCGATGCGGCAATCGAGGAAGAAATTGCAGCCTTTCTGGTAGCGGGGCCCAGCGACGAGGAACTGCACCGCATGGTCACCAGCCGCCGCGCCGCATTCGTGAGGGGAATCGAGCGGGTCGGCGGTTTCGGCGGCAAGAGCGACCAGTTGGCGCGCAACGAGACCTACCTGGACGATCCCGCCTTCCACAAGACCACGCTTGCACGCTGGAACGAGGCGCGGCCGGCCGACCTGCAGGCCGAGGCGGACAAGTGGATGACAAGGGGGCAATTCATCCTCGAGGTGCTGCCGTTCCCGCAGACTTCGGTGAGCGAGGCCAAGGCCGACCGTTCGGGGCTGCCGGACACCGGTTCGCCGCCGATGGCGCGCTTCGACCGCTTCGATCGTTTTGAACTCGGCAACGGCCTCAAGGTCGTCCTGGCGGAACGTCACGCGGTTCCGGTGGTGGAGTTGAGCCTGGTCGTCGATGCCGGCTTCGCCGCCGATCAGTTTGCAACGCCCGGCACCGCAAACCTGGCGCTCGCCATGCTCGATGAGGGCACGGCCACCCGGTCGGCCCTGGAGATCAGCGACGAGTTGCTGCGTCTGGGCGCAAACCTGGGCGCCGGTTCAAACCTGGACACGTCCTTCGTCGGCATGTCGGCGCTGAAGGAGAATCTGGAGGCATCGCTCGATCTCTATGGCGACGTCATCCTAAATCCATCGTTCCCGGAACAGGACTTTGCCCGCCTGCAGCAACTGCAGATCGTCGGCATTGCGCAGGAGAAGGTTCGGCCGAGAACCCTGGCGCTGCGCCTGTTTCCGCGCATTCTCTACGGCGACGGGCATGCCTACAGCCTGCCGTTCACCGGTTCCGGCGACGAAGCGAGCGTTGCGGCGCTTACCCCTGAAAACCTCGCGGCTTTCCATGACACCTGGTTCAGGCCCGGCAACGCCACGCTGGTTGTGGTGGGCGATG
>JAPOON010000212.1 GCA_026713405.1 Gammaproteobacteria bacterium | reverse complement strand
CTGGCCATGCCGGCGTTGTCGGAACGCTTGTAGGGAAGAGGCGACCGGAACGCTCGGATTCATGCACCCGGCCGGTTGAAACCGTCGTTTCTTCGGGATAGTGCGCGTGCATGGACCTGACTCGGTACGTACTTCGGTTTCCGACGCGCAAATGGGCGTCGGGCCATACCTACCAAATCTACCGCTACAGCAGAGAGGCGCTGCCTATTCGCCGCCCGCCCAGGACATTACCCCCGTGGCGTACCGGCTCTTGTATTCAACAGCTAACCCGACTTCGGGTAGCGATAGGTTTGATAGGTACTTTCGACTCTGAGCCAGACCGAGAGGGATGTCAACGGCAGACGACCGCCTGCGCGCCAGTCCGCCGATTTTTCGCTCTCAGGCTTATATGCCCGGCTGTCAGTTGACGGCGATGCTGCGCCGGGCTGCCTCAGCCGTCTTCGACAGGCTGAGTATCAATACGCCATCATCGACGCCGGCCTCGGTCTAAGAAAAAGAACCGGGGTTCCCCGCCCCCAATGGGTAATCTCGCACGTCAGCATCACGCGATCTCTCACAGCCTGGCAACGGTCTTTCCGATAGAGTCCATTCCGATTCGAGCGAGTGGTGACGGTCGAGGCAAGTTCGCATGCGCGTGATCATCAAGGAGGTCTACGATGCCTTCATAAGCGCCGGTGTTTCCGACGAACAGGCAACCGCGGCCGCGGCTGCGCTGGCCATTCAGCCACGCGGCGAACTGGCAACGAAGACCGATGTCCGGGAACTTCGCGGGCTGTTCGAGAGCGATATCAAGGAACTCCGTGCAGAGGTCAAGCGCGAGCTCGCGGCACTCCGTGCAGATACCCGCAGCGACAGGAAAGATCTGTGACTGCGCATGACCATCAAATTTATCGCGTCGGTCGGTATGAACCGGTGAAGCCAAACGAGCCCGGGCACTACTCAGAACCGCATCAAATTTTGTAGTCACACAATGGTCTTGATTGGTTGGAATTACCTCCGCATACTGGCGTCATTCGAACTCATGCCGGATAGCGCCATCATGGAACTTGCCATACGCGAAGCGAAAGCACGTCTCTCCGAACTGATCGCGGCCGCCCGTAACGGCGAGCGCGTCATCATTACAAAGCACGGCCGGCCGGCAGCCGAACTGGTTCGTTGCGACCGGCGCGGCGGCATCGACTTCGACAAGCTGGAGGCCTCGCGTCGGCGGCTCGGTATCGAGGGAGACGGGCCGGGATGGCCCGCGGAATTCGATGATCCGGCATTCAGCCGCCGGGTGCTCGGCCTGGACGAGTAGCAGGGCTGGCGCGGCCATGCGCGTTCTTCTCGACACTTCCTATGTCTACGACTTCATGGACAGGCCGGGAAAGTTTCCCGACTGGGAGCGCCAAGTACTGGTGGTGCGCGAGACGGAGTTCTTTGTGAGTGCGGTCTCGATCTGGGAAATGCGCCTCAAGTACAACGCGCGCCACCCATCGGGCATGCGTAAGAGCCGTTTTTCTCCTGAGGATGTGATAGCGGCGCTGCAAGACCAGGGCCTGAGGTTTCTTCCGATTACCATGCTACATGCCGCGCGAACGCTCGAGACGCCAGTCGACCACAGCGATCCTTTCGACGAGTTACTGCTCGTCCAGGCGCAGGAGGAAAATCTCGTGCTGCTTACCCGTGACAGGCGCCTGGTCCGCCATCCGCTTGCCATTGGCGCCCAGGACCTTGCCTGAATGGGCTTCTCTACGAGGTTCGACGCCGGCCCCGAACAAGGCTGCGGCAACGTGTTTGCCGGTCTTGGTCTGCCGAACGCCGAACTGCATCTGCTCAAGGCGGGTCTCGTCAGCAGAATCGGCCAGATTGTACGTCGAATTGCCCGATCGGTTGCGGAGCCACACTCAAGGAGTATGGTGGATTCAGCCTTGTCTCGGGAGGATCAACAGCATGGATCTGGGCATCGGCGGAAAAACCGCCATCGTCTGCGCCGCGGGCACCGACCTGGGTCAGGCCGCGGCCCTGGCCCTGGCACGGGAACGTGTCGAGGTCACAGTCACGGAGGCGGACGAGGCCAAGGCTGGGGAGGTTGGCGCGCGGATTCTGGACGCGACCGGCCGTTCCGTGACCACGGTGGTTTGCGACATCACGGCACCGTCAGGCCGGGCTGCTGCGCTCGCGGCCTGCCCTTTACCCGACATTCTGATCAACCATGCCCCCGGCCCGCCGATGGGCGACTTCCGCACATGGACGCATCAGCAGTGGCTGAATGCGGTGGAAGCGAACATGCTCACGGCCATCGAGTTGATCAAGGCTACCCTCGACGGGATGGTGGAGCGCGGATTCGGCCGCATCGTCAACATCACCAGTCAATCGGTTCGGGCGCCGATGGCGAATCTCGACCTCTCGAATGCCGCGAGGAGCGGGCTGACCGGTTTCGTCGCCGGAATTGCGCGTTATCCGCGCGCAACAGACGTGACCATCAACAACCTGCTGCCCGGTACCTTCGAGACGGGTCCGTTGAAAGCCTACATCGAAAACAACGCCAGGAAAGAGGGCATCGACACGCAGGCCTTTACCGCTCGGCTACTG
>JAPOON010000211.1 GCA_026713405.1 Gammaproteobacteria bacterium | reverse complement strand
CAGCGGAACGCCGGCAAGCAATGGTGCCTCCTCGTTGCCGTCCGCGCAGGGTTCGAGCAGGGGCAACACCCCGACCGTGGATACGAAATCGATGGGCTTCTTCCGCTCGGTGACGGCGAGCCGGATGATCTCGCCGGTGCCGACGACGTTGGGACCGAACAAGTGCTCGTAACCCAGCCGGTGATTGACCAGCGCCGCCACATGGCAGATGCGATCCACCTCTCGTGCGACGCGCGCGAAGGTCTCTTCGCCCAATCCCAGGAGCGGCTCACCGGCATCTCCTGCGAGGACCTCGAGGTGATCTGCCGCTAGTTCGCGATAGCGCGCCTCGAACGTCGGATCCGGTCCTGCGAAAACGGCATCCAGTCGCCGGCGGGCGCCAGCACCGTCCACGCCGCGCACGATGCAGATCAGCTTGCCGCCTGTTCTTGCGAGCTTCTCCATCCACTGCAGGGAGACGTGGCGGCCCAGAAATCCGTTCGCTCCCGTGATGAGTACGGATTGGCACAGGTCGGAGACCGGGGCGGCCGTGGTGGCCTGCTCCATTGTGGCGTCGCCGAGAAAAGTGGCGAGCTGCAGGTCTTTCGCGTGCAGATCGGCCGCCTCCTTGCCGTGCACACTTGCGAAGGTGGGCCGGCCGCAGGTATCACCCAGGCGGTTTTCAATCTCCCCCGCCCACTTTCCGAGGCTTCCGGTAGGACTCAGGATGCTATCGGCGGGGAGTTCCACCTCAAACACATCCTCGATGGCCAGCGACAGTTCCGCGGCACCCAGTGAGTCGCCGCCGAGCTCTTCAAAGGTCTGTGGCTTCGAGGCATCGAGATCCTCGATGCCGAGTTTGAGCTCCACCACCTTGACGAGCTTCTCGAGGATATTGAGCGGCGAGGCGGGGTCCTTGAGTGTCGCCAGGTCGGCTTCCTTCTTGCGCTCGTGCGCTTCATACAGCGCTTCCAGACGCCCGGCGTATTTCTGCTTCAAAGCCGGGCGCAGCCGTTTGTCGACGCTCGAGAGCAGGCCATTCTCCCGGCTGAACGGTTCTGTCTCGATGATGAAGTCCCGGGGTACTTCGAAAGTCTTGAGCTGCTTCTCGTCGGCAACCCGCTGGAATTCTTCCCGAATGAGGCCTCTTACCTGGGATTCGTCGGCAGCCGGTCCGAGTCGCCTGGAAATCTCGTCGGCGTCGGGGACGACCACCGCCAGGACATAGGCTTTGCTCGAGTTGCCGTAGATATAGGTCTGGTGGAGCACCAGGCTCTCACCCTCGAACAGGGCGCCCAGCGGCCCCACTGCGACGAACTCGGCCTGCGCGAGTTTCAGGACGTCCTTGCGGCGGTCGATCAGCACGACGTGGTCGGGCCCGCGCTCCTCGACGATGTCGCCGGTGTGAAGGAAACCGTCTTCGTCGTAAAGACCGGCGGTGGCTTCGGGGTCCTGGTAGTAGCCCCCGATCATGTACTGGCTCTTGTATGTGAGTTCGCCGCGGGGGTAGGGCCGGTCTGTCGTGTAGTACTCGAGCTCCGGCACGTCGGCGAGCCGGTATTCAATGACGTTTGGGCGCTGGATTCGGTCCTCCACCGTGATCGCGATGGAGCCACATTCCGTACTGCCGTACGATTCGATGAGATCGACGCCAAAGCAGTCGGAGAAGAACTGCCGGACCACCGGCGAACTCGGCGCAGAGCCGACGTTGCAGAAGATAAGCCGGTCTCCCAGAAATGTGTTTCGCATCTCGTCCATCACCTGCACTCGAACTTCCCCCTCGCCGCCACCCGTGCGGAGCTTGCGTGTGACTTCGGAAGTGTAGTGCTGATATACCAGCTCCAGGGCTCTCGGGAAGAACGCCATGCCTGTCGGGCGAATCAGCCGGATGTCCTCGAACAGCGTGGACAAATCCGGCTTCGCGGTGAAGTAGACCGAACTCCCCTTTCGAAGCGAACCGAAAATCTGGCTCAGGCCCATGGCGTGGTTCAGCGGCGCGAAGATCACCGACACGCCCTGAAGCTGATCGTCCGCGGGGTTCCACTGATTGCGTACTGTTCTTTCATCGTACATCGCCCCCTTGGGGACACCGGTAGCACCAGACGAGTGGTAGATGAGGGCCAGGCGACCCTCGCCGTCGGGGTGGGGTGGCAGAAAGGTCCAGTCCATCTGCCTGCCGATCTCCACGAGCCGCTCGAGTAGAGTCAAAGTGACATCGTCCCCGGCCTCCGCGAGAATCCTCCGGGCATCTTCAACTGCAGCGCAGTCGGCCTCGTCGCGCTCGTCGTGGTCGAAGACGATGAGGCTCTTGATTCCGTGTTTCACCGCGAGCCTGGCCGCCACCACGATGTCCGAGGTGGTTGCAGCGAACGCGGCCGGGCTGATCCGGGCGAACACCGCGTCAAGATCCGCGTCTGAAGTAACGCTCTGCAGCGGGACGGGAACGGCCTGGGCGTAGAAGCACGCGGCGATGACAGTGAAATAGTCGGTGCTCGCAAACCCGATCATGCAGACCAGATCGTCGCGGGCAACAGCCACGGACGGGACGTGCCGCCAGGCGTTGGCGATCGCGTGGCAGCGTGCACGAAGCTCGCCATAGGAGATGGCCGAATAGGATGGCAGATAACGCCGTAGTCGATGACCACTCGTGGCGTCTTCCGCAATCTCGTAGTCGCGCATCCCGAGCGCCGGGCGATCGGCATATCCGTCGAAGATCGCGTCAATGGATTGCTCCAGCGTTTGCCCCGGACGACTGCAGGCTTCCGCGACTGCCGGTTCCGGGATAGCGGCCGCCAGTTCCGGATTAGCCTTCATTACCTCTTCAATTCGGCGCTGCATCCGATCCGCGTCGTGTCTTTCGCTCAAAGCCGTCCCCGCGTCCTGGTTTATTGTCGCTTCTGTTTCTTGTTTTTTCCCAGGGTAGTTCTCTGCTTCCTTCGTTGGAGGTTCAGCCGGGCCAGTTATTGCCCCACCCGTCGCGGAACGGCGGTCATGCGGCTTCGCCGATGTCGATAACAGGTTTGACCACATCGCCGGCTTGCAGCCTGGCCATCGCTTCGTTGATCTCATCGAGCCTGAAGTGGTCCGACAACAGGACGTCGAGGTCGACTTCCCCCGCTTCGATCAGCGCCACGTATCTCGGCAGCTCCGTCAGGAAATTCGTCGAACCCAGAACGCTGGCGAGGAGCCGCTTTCCGGTGTAGAGAAATTCCGTACCCGGAAGCTCGATGTTGGCGCCAAGCGGCATGAACCCGACCAGCACCGCCGTTCCGCCGCGGCGAACCGCCTGCACCGCCAACGCCGTGGTTTCGGGTTTGCCGATGCACTCGATGGCGATGTCAGCGCCGCCGGAGGTGAGTTCGAGTATCGTGGCCGCCGTATCCGGGCCGTTTGCATCAATGACATCCGTTGCGCCGACCGACTGTGCAATCCGCAGCTTGGCCTCGAGAAGGTCCACGGCAAAGATGCGCGAAGCCCCGGCAACGCGGGCGCCCTGAATCGCCGTCAGGCCCACCGTTCCGCACCCGATCACCACGACTGCGTCACCGGCCCCCACGCCGGCCGTATTCAATGCCGCACCGAGCCCCGTGGAAACGCCGCAGCCCAGCAACGTCGCCTTGGTAAACGAGAGCTCTCCGGGAATCGCGACCAGCGAGTTTTCGTGGGCCAGCATTTGTTCGGAAAACGCCCCGAGCCCCGCCATGGTGAAAACGCCGTCTCCGTTCCTGACCACGCGCTGCGCATCGTCGGGTGCGCGAAACGTTGCTTCGGCGGAACAAAGAAATGTCTCGCCCCGATAGCAATAGGAGCACTGTCCGCAGAACGGATTGGCGATCCCGATAACACGGTCCCCCGGCTTCAGGCGCCTGACGCCCTCGCCCACCGCTTCGACCCCACCCGCCGCTTCATGACCGATCACGGCGGGCACGGGCTGTGGAAACCCGCCTTGCTGAATGGTCAGGTCCGTGTGGCAGACGCTTGCCTTTTCCACTCGCACCTGCACTTCGCCCGCCCTGACGTTGCCCAGGGTGAGATCGGCGATCTCCAGCGGCTCGCCGGGATTGACCAGTATTGCGCCCTTCATCCTGTTGCTGCTCCTTGTCGCTGGTCCTTGCCGCTACCCCTGCAATTTCCTGATGTCGACGCCCGCCGCCACACGGTCCCATTCGTTCGTTCTGGGGCGCTTGCGCAGTTCCGCCTTCTGCACCCGCAGCGTCGGCGTTTTCGGCAGTTCGCCCACCACTTCGAGATAGCGCGGAACCATGAAACGCGGCATGCACCGCGCGGCGAATCTCACCACGTCCTCCGGGTCGATTTCAGAGCCCTGTACGGGTACCAGGAACACCTTGATCTCGTCCTCCACGCTGTCCGCCGGCACTGCGATTGCCGCGCACTCGGCAATGTGCTCATGGGCCGAAAGCTGCATTTCCACCTCGAAGGAGGAAACGTTCTCGCCGCTCTTGCGAATCGCGTCCTTGCGCCGGTCTATGAAATAGAAGTTCTCGTTTTCGTCCTGTCGGAACACGTCTCCGGTGTGAAACCAGCCGTCCCGCCATGCCTCGGCCGTCGCCTCCGGCCGGTTCAGGTAGCCCGCGTTCAGCGTATGCGGCGCCTTCGTGCGCACCAGCAGCTCGCCCTCCCTGCCGAGCGGAACGTCCCGGCCGTCCCCGTCGACCAGCCTTGCGTCATAGTACGGCCAGCCGACGCGCAGCTTGCCGCAGCTGGCCGGCACTTCGATGCGCCAACCGTCGGAAGTGATGGGGCCGCTCAGCTCCGTCATGCTGTAGCCGGTGCACACCTCGACGCCGAACCGGCGCCTGAATTCCTCGACATTCGGCAGCACCGGCGCCATGAGCACGTACTTCAATGCATGGGCACTGTCTTCCGGGCTGGCCGGAAAGCTCATGAGGTAGTGCGCCATGGCCCCGACCAGGATCGTGAACGTGCATTCGTAGGTGTCGACGTCCGACCAGAAGTCCTGGGTCCTGAAGGAGGGGCGCATGACGAACCGCCCCCCGAGGGCCGCCATCGTCAGTGGCTGGCTGCGTGCACCGGCGTGATTGGCGGCACCGGTGTAGTAACAGACATCGTTGTTGGTAAACGCGGAAAAGTCGGTTGCGGCGGCGTTTGCGTTCACCTGGCCCCAGGGGATGAGCGTGCCTTTCGACGGCCCGGTGGTGCCGGAGGTATAGAGTACGCAGGCAATGTCTCCCGGCGCCGGCAGATCGACGGATAGCGCAGTACCGACACTCTCCAGCAGGCTGCCCCGGCTGACGGTCTCGAAGGCGGAGTCGGGAAGCGCCTCCCCGGGTTTTACAACCACGATGCGTTCGAGATGTTCGAGCCGCTCGGCAACCGCCATGACATTCGGGCAGAACTCGGCGGCCGCCACCAGCACCACACAGCGGCTGTCGTTGAGGGCATGAACGAGCGAATCGCCCCGCAAGAGCGGGCTGAGCGGCACTTCCACCGCCCGCAACAAGGCCGCACCCAGCCAGACGTGCTGACTGTCCAGGCAATTCTCCATCAGGGTCGCAACCATGTCGCCGGCGCCGATGCCCAATTCACCGAGCGCGTTGGCCCATCGGCGGGGCAACTCGCCGGGTTGGGGGAAGGGCGCCTGGTCACCATCCACCCCTTGCCTCCCGAGCCCGTCCGGCGTTTTCTCCCCCCCGTCGGAGAGGGGGTGAATGTAAGTGGGTGTCGTAT
>JAPOON010000210.1 GCA_026713405.1 Gammaproteobacteria bacterium | reverse complement strand
GAAAGGGTCACTGCCTGCCCGTGGAGGTTGGGCAGGGTAAAGTCGGGCGCCTTGTCGCCGACATTCAGAGCCTTGGCGGCGATGCCGGATTTCACCTGGTCCTCCGTGGTGCGGAGCAGCACCTCGACAACCTCCGGCGGCATCTTTGGAATCCTCTCCTTTTGGAATTCCGCGATCTGTTGCCGGAGTTCGTTGTTCAACCCGGCTTCCTGCTCACTCATCCTGCTGCTCCTCTGTGGAACAATGACCCCACGGGTTCGACCCATCGACAGGGAGGATCCGCGGGGCGTCAATTGGCGGAATCCCGAAAGCCCCGAGGCTGGCGTCGTGACGCCTGTAGCCTGCACGTTCAGCCGGGATATCTTATCGTCGAGCAGTTTGGGGCCTGTGGTCATCAGACGCAACCGTCTCGGCCGTGGAAACCAAGGCCCAGCGCGCGCCTTCGAAGGGGCCAGCCCCGATACGTGCCAAGGCGATGGGGCACGGCGCCGGGTATCGCTCCCGGGCCGCGCGAGGCAGCCGGATCGGGATAATCGCCTCCGTGAATGACCGCGACCGGATACTGTAATCCACTCACTCGGCCGGTAGGCTCCGGCGACAGCGAATCGGATTCGGGAATCCTCTGACCATTGGAAGAGGAGAAACAGGCGTGGACCGAACGCCACAACCGGTTAACGACCCTTGCGGTCGTGCGCTCGTTGAAGTCTCGCGGCCCTTGTGGCGCGGCCCGGCGATTCGGATAGCGATCCTGGCGTTCCTGGTCATCGCCTGCTCCGTAGCGCAGGGGCAGGCGCCAACCGGCGGGATCCAGGGTGTCTACCCGGCGCAGGTCCGTCCAGGCCACGCGGCCCTATACGGGATCCTCCAGGAACTCCCTCCGCCGCCGCCGGAGATGCGTGTGCCACGGGCTTGGCGCGACGGTACCATGCTGCGGGTGCTGATCACCGCAGGGCCTTCGGCACGCAATCGGCCCAGTGACCTCCCTTGCCGGCAGTGCACGGCGCAACACTTCTTCCTGTTTCCCTCGCAGTTCCCCACAGGGGCCAGTAGCAAGCTGCGCGCCCTGCGGCATGCACCGGGCCGCGTCACCTACCTGGACGTGAAGGGCAAGGAGTACGCTTTGTTTCACATTCGCGTTCGCCGGACCGAGGACGGCCTTCGCCTCACGGGCGCGACCCTGATGCGTACCGGCTTCGTGCCGCCGATCCTGAAAAAGCGGATCCGACTGCTATTCGACGCGCCGCTTGCTGCCGGCGCCCGCAGGGACGGTATCGTTGCACGGGCACTCGCCGAGACCGGCGAATCCACTCCGGGTTTGCGTTAATGTAATCCTGGCAGGGTGAGAGGCGGATCGGCTGGAGCAGCGGCACGGATTGGCCAGCCAGGCTCCTTGCCTGTGTTTCGATCATGTGCGCGAGTAACCCTCTTCTTTCCCCGCCGCTGCGGTGTTGTTCAACGTGACCGACAAAAGCTGCGCCGCCCCGACCTGCTGATGAGTGCCCATCGGGGCGGCAACCAACTCACGGATACACCGGCACCAATAGCCCGGGGCTGGTGACGGCCGGGTCCGTGTGTTCGTAGATACTCACCCCAATACCTCCACAGTCGCCGAATTCGTCACAGGAGAGCGTGCCCAGAAGAGCCTGAAAATCCTGTGTCTCGGTAATCGCGTTGCGCAGCGCCGCGCGCTCCCCGTCCAACCGCCCATCCAATTCGACTGCGACCGACTCGATAGCGCCGAGCAGCAGCGTTGCGGCGTCGTAGGCGTGTACCCAGAACGGCGTTTCGGGCTCGCCGTGCATCGCCCGGTACGCGGCCAG
>JAPOON010000209.1 GCA_026713405.1 Gammaproteobacteria bacterium | reverse complement strand
TCCATCAGCGGGTAGTCGTAGGTGAAACCGGCGTTTACCTGCAGGGGCGCGTTGCCGTAGCGTTCCCCGGACAGATCCTGTATCGCCGCTCCCAGGGGCCCGATGTGACAGCCTGGGCCTACAGTAGGCAAAGCCGCGCCCAACTGGCCATCCACTGGGTGACAGCCCGCGTCAGGGAACTCATCGTACTCCAGGTGGTTGTACTGGCCGGCGAACCGCAGCTGCAGGCGCTCGCTGGCCTGGAAGATGGACGATGCCTCGAAGCCCCAGTTGTGGGCCACCGCCGCGTTCTGCAGCGTGAAGGTGGTGGTATTGGAGTTGAAAATACCCACCTGCAGGTCTTTCAGTTCGTACCAGAATGCCGCCAGGTCGGCGCGCATCCGGCCTTCCATGAAGGTGCCCTTCAGGCCTCCCTCGAATCCCTTGATGGTGGTTTCATCGAAGATCAGCGTCTCGTTCTGCACATCCAGCGGCAGAGACGACAGGTTGGGTACCGTACCCGGATTGGAAATGCCCGCGGACTGAAATCCGGTCTTGTAGGCTGCGTAGACCATGACATCGTCGTTCAGGTGATAGCTGGCCGTGATCTCCGGAGAGACGTTGTCGGACTTGTCCTTGGGGTTGTACACATAGCCCGCTGGCCCGAATCCGAAAAAGCTGCTGTTTTCAAAGACATTGCCGCCGATGGCTTCCCGGTCCTCCTCGGTGTAGCGAAGCCCGCCGGATAGCTCCAGATTTTCGCTGACCTGCCAGTCGACGCTGGCGAACGCCGAAATCGTCTCGATATCGTTGTCCCAGATCTGGTGGTAGTTGATGTAGGTGCCCTGGTACGGCCCCGGGTGCGGCCATGGGGTGACCTGCAACCCGAAGATATTGAAAAACCCGGACGGCACGAGCTGCACGGGCGCCTGCAGGTCACGCTCGGTCTTCTCGTAGAACCCGCCGAGGGTGAAGTTCACCGGCCCGTCGAGATTCGACGACAGGCGCAGTTCCTGGGTAAATGCCTCGCCCGACTCGCCCTGCTTGGAAACCACGATGGCCCAACTCGTATAACCGTAGTTGGTGTATTCGCGGTGCCTGTAGTCCCACAGCCCGCTCACTGACGTCAGCGTGAAATTACCGAGATCCAGGTTCATCTGCAGCGTATGCACATATTGATCGAGCTTGTAATGGAAGCGGGAGTCCTCCGTCAGGCGCGGCGCCGCTTCGGCGACCTCCGCCGGCGGCAGCGGACCCGTGCGCTTCAGCTTGGCACTGTGGTCCGGGCAGATCTGCGTCGGGTCGGGCCAGATGCCCAGGTGCGTCGGATTCGCGCCCGGCCCGTCCGCGCAGGACCAGAGAATGGTGGCCGCTGCATCGTTACGCTTGGTGTAGGAGCGGAACATCTTCAGCGTCGCATCGAAGCGCTCGTTCGGTTCCCACACTGCCGTAAAGCGAACGACAGATTGCTTCTGCGCGGGATACTCGTCGTACGAGGCGCCCCGGGTCGAGTAGTTGGTGCCCGGATACAGCCCGCTGGCATCCAGGGGTTCAGCGACGTTTTCGATCCATCCTCCCTGCATGTCCTGGCGCCTGCCGGCCAGACGGATGGCCAGTTGGTCGCCAAGCGGCAGGCTGAAACCCGCCTCCACCACCGGGTCTTCGGCGACGAACTCGTACTGCGCCCGCACGAATCCCTCCATGGGCGCGCCCACATCGGGGGTCTTGCTGCGGATGGCGATCACCCCGGCCGGGCTATTCTTGCCGAAATAGAGCGCCTGGGGACCCTTGAGCACCTCCACCGCTTCGGAATCGAAGAACCCGGTGAGGATCATGTGGTTGCGGGAGAACGGCATGCCGTCGATTACCAGGGAAACCGGCGCGTCGATGCCGTAATCCGCGGTTCCCGGCGGTTTGCCGATGCCGCGGATCGTCATGTTGCCGCCGGCGCCGCCACCGCCGCTGTGAATGACCTCCAGGCCCGGGATGCGCTCGGTGAGCTGGGTGAGATCACGGGTGTTGTAGAGGTCGAGGTCGTCCTCATTCATGACCGATACCGCCACCGGGGTATCGATGGCCCGTTCCTCTCGCTTACGGGCCGTGACGATCACCTCCTCGACAACAGCCTGGTCCGATTCGCTTGCGCCTTCGGCGGCGACCGGACCCGAAACAACAATTCCGGTACAAGCCAGGGTACCGGCAAAAAACAGATGACAACCGATTCGTCTGACACTCATGAATGGACTCCCCAATATTCCACAGCTGGATTAGTACAGGTTGCAGAACATATAACAGTCAGGCGAGACTGTTCAACGGTGCGGCGGCACCTTCTTGGCATCAAGATGTGAATTGGCTAGCCTAGCGGCCCAATCGACTGCCGCCGGGTTCGGGACAGGAATTCATGACCTTTGTTATCACCAACGCGTGCATCGACGTACAGGACCGGTCCTGCATCGAGGTGTGCCCGGTCGACTGCATCTACTTCGATGAAGACGACGACCGCATGTGCTACGTGCACCCGGACGAGTGCATCGACTGCGCGGCCTGCGAGTCGGCCTGCCCCGTCGGGGCGATATTCGCCGACGACCAGGTGCCCTCCGACGTGCAGGAGTTCACGGCGATCAACGCCCAATGGTTCGAGGACAAGGCAGCGACGCGCAGCCGGGTCAATGAGATTGCGGGCAGCGGGCTGTCGATAACCTGAAGGCCGGCGCGGCCAGGCAACGCGCCCGATGGGTCAGCCCGGTCGTGGCGACCGCGCAATTGAGCCGCCGGCGCCCGGGTTTGCCGGGTTTGGAATCACCTGCCCTGTCTTCGGCACGACCACCAGGTCCATGTCCTCCATCGGGATTACGCCGAGCAAAGGTTGATCCCCCATCACCAGGGCACCGGTGAAAGCCCTTCGACCTTCCAGACGAAGTTCTACCGGCCCCGCGTAGGGAACCGACCGCCGACTGCCATCCGCCAGAACCACCGGACGCTGTTCGCTGACTTCCAGAGCGAGCTGTTCGCAGACGGTCTGCGGAATGCAGAGGTGCACGGCACCGGTATCGGCCATGGCATCGACCTGGACGGCTTGCAGGTCGGGACGACGCGGATTGCTCAGTTCCAGTTGCGTATGCGAAAGGCCCACTTCTTCGCCCTCACCAATGCGCTTCGAGAGGGTGAAGAGCTTACGCATTGAGATTTGTGGCCCGCAAGAGCAGATTTCCTACAAACGCTAACGTTCCCAGTCAGGCAGGGTCTCGTTGCCTTCCATCTGACGCAGCAGGGCCGCCACGACATCGTAAGCGGAGCACGATGCGCCGGCGCCCGCACTCACTTCCAGGAACCCCTCGCTGCCGGCATCCCGGACCTTCTCGCGCAATGCCTGGTCCGACTTCAGTGCGCGAATGAACCGCTCGCCGTTTTCAATGGACATGGCCACCTGCTCCGATTGCTTCCCTTGAACGGCGCGGAAGTCTACCACGGCACTTGGACGAGGAACTTCCCCTGCTATGATGGCCGCTTTGTTTCACCCACGGGAGCGAATCATGAGCATCATCCGGCATCCGATCTGGCAGTACGCCTACTTCGTCAACGACATCGACGAGGCCTGCGTGAAGTGGAACCGGATGGTCGGCGCCGGGCCGTTCTTCGTCGTGCGCCATCACATCGCCGAGAGCTTCCGCTACCGGGGCGAACCCGTCGAGGCGGATGTCAGCTACGCTTTCGGCCAGGCCGGCCCGGCGCACATCCAGTTCATCGCCCAGCACGACGACACTCCCTCCATTTACCGGGAGATGTACAAGCCGGGCGAGCACGGCTTCCACCACGTGGGCCTGCTCATCCACGATGTGACGGGCGAGATCAAGCGGTTCAACGACGCGGGATACGAGACCGCCTGCACGCTCTGGGGCGGTGACTACGTTGCCTACATGGACTGCAGAAAGGATCTCGGTTGCTATGTGGAACTGCACGGCGATGCGCCGATCATCGTAGACATGTTCAACGGCTGGAAGCAGACCCACGAAGAGTGGGACGGCGTCACCGACCTGATTCGGGAAAATAACTGAGAAATAGATCTCAACGTACTGAAATATAGTAATAATATCGCTCTATCTCTGAACCGCCGGCGCCCGCCATTCGGGATACCGGCGGGTCGGAAGCAAGACAGGCCTTGTGCGGCCCGCTTTTCCGCATCAAAATTGCAACTCGCTGCATAATCCGACGGCACGTCAGCCATGGCACCGTCGGCGTGCGCCCTGACTCGTGTTTCGTGGGAGAATCCTGAAATGAGCCAGAAAGAACCCTACCGCCCGGTCAAGCCGGAATCGCCGGACGAGATAAACCTTCTCGATGCCGATCTGCAGAACTGCCCGTACCACGCCTACGAGACGCTCCGTGACGAGGCGCCGGTGTGGCAGGACCCGCTGACAGGGGTCTATGTCGTTACGCGTTTCGAGGATGTCCGCAAGATACTGCTCGATACCGATGGATATCTTAACGGGATGCGGGAGGGCCAGCGCGGCGGCCGTGGGCGCATCGACCCGGACCGGGCCACGCGGATGCTGAACCTCTACGAGACCAAGGGCTGGGTGCCGGCGCCCACCCTGGCCGGCCGCGACGACCCCAATCACAAGCAGATGCGCGCCATGTTCAACGAGGCCTTTCGCCCGAAAAAAATCCAGGCGATGGACCCGTTCGTGGAGGAAACCGCCTACAAGCTCATCGATGCCTTTATCGACGAGGGTCGCTGCGACTGGGTGAAACAGTTTGCCGTGCCCCTGCCGCTGATCATCATCGGCCAGCAGATGGGCGTTCCCGAAGAGGATATCTGGCAGATCAAGGCCTGGACCGATGCCTGGGTGCAGCGCCTGGGCATGATGCAGACCGAGGAAGAGGAAAAGTGGTCCGTGGAGATGGAGATCGAGGCGCAGCACTACTTTCAGCCGATCTTCGAGCGCCTGCGCAGGGAACCGGACGACACGTTGATCTCTGAACTGGTCAACCGGGTCATCCCAGAGTGGGGGCGCCCCCTGACCGACAACGAACTGCACGCTGAAATGATGGCGGATACCTTCGTGGGCGGGTCCGAGACCTCCACCAACGCCATCGGCTTCGGTGTGAAACTGCTCATCGAGAATCCCGATGCCTGGCGCAAGCTGAAGGCGGACCCGGACAAGTACCTGCGCACTTTCTCGGAGGAAGTGCTGCGCCTGGAAGGCCCCGTGCAGGGCCTCTTCCGCAACGCCGGCAAAGACATCGAACTGCACGGCGTCACCATTCCCGAGGGCGCCATGATCAATATCCGCTACGCCGCCGCCAACCGCGACGAGCGCGAATTCGAATGCCCCGAGGCGCTGGACCTGGACCGCGACAAACCCGGGCGGCACCTGGCCTTCGGCTCGGGCATTCACCACTGCCTGGGCGCGCCGCTGGCACCGCGGGAGCTTTACTGGTCGTTCAAGGCGCTGGTGGACCGGGTCGACGAGATGTGGTTCGCGCCGGGCATGAACGACTTCACCATTGCGCCCAACTTCGCGTTGCGGGCCTTGAAGGAACTGCACATCGAGTTCAAGCCGGCGGTTTGACGTTGCCTGGCGGCCCGCGCCTGGTTCGGCTGCGCAGGCCAGGGTGTGTTGCAGCAACCGTCGGCAGTTTCCGGGAGCCTACCTGTCGAGTCGTTGATCGTAGTGGCCGCCGATCGCGAAAACGGAGATGGAGTATTCGTCAAAGCGATAGATCAGGCGATCTTTCGATGAGATACGCCTCGACCACAGCCCTGAGAGAGCGTGTTTGAGCGGCTCCGGTTTGCCGAGACCCGGTGCCGGGTTGTCCGAGCGCAGCATCTCCTTGAGCAGCTTGCAGAGTGCCCGGTGCAGTTTTCCGTCCCTCTCGCGCAGTTTCTCGTAGGCTATCCAGGTATTCCCTTCAAACACCAGAGATCTCATTCAACTGCTCGTCTGTGGGCCTGTACCCCGAACCCCGGCCATGGCTTTCCATCGACCGGGCAATCTGCTGCATGAGGTCCTGATTCTGCAGGACATACAAGGTCTCCTGCTCCCGTTCCCAGTCTTCAGCGCTCACGACGATAAAATCCGCGCCCGCTCGCCGCGTCACTTTCAGCGGCTCGTGATCACCAACCACTTGCTCGACCATTGACTTCAGATTCTCCCTGAATTGATTGACGCTGACCGTGTCCATGCACTTTTAGCCGTACGGGTATTCCGTACAACTTTAGTGTAGGTTGCTCAGGGACGCAATGGCGTCAGTCGTTCGCCTGAAATCGCGTAAGCAAAGGCTGAATCGTTCAGCCGGAGTCGACGCCCGCATCGGCCAGGGCTTGATCCCTCATGCCACGGATGCAGGCTGCCGCATCCGGTTCGCCACGGCGGTCGTGGATCGCCGCCGCGAGGCGGTCGTAGTGCGCAATTCCCCTGGCATGGGTCTCGCCGTAGCCCTTTACCAACCGGCGGCATTCGGCGGCCTCCACGGCCAGGTCGTAATCGTCGGATGCGAGGTCGATAACCAGTGCAAGCCATTGCTCCAGGGCGGCAATCTCTGTCCGATATCGCAAGGTGCCCCGGCGGAATCTGCGCAGGCCGGCGATCGTGTACAGCAGCAGGAAGCCCGGCAGGCTCGTCGTTCTGATGCGGCGGCCGCTTCGGCAGAAGAATCCGATGAATCGTCTCGCGGGCGGCGCACTCAGGCACCAGGCGCCCAGCCCCGCCGGCATGACATCGCAGACTTCCTCCACCCTCGGGTGCATGAATTCTTCAAAGGCAACCACCTGCCCGTCGTCGGCCTGAACCTCGGTGCGGACCCGCTCGAAGCGTTTCGACCTCGTTTTCAGGTCCGCCACGCGGATCACGTCCTCGTAGGTCATTCCCAGCGCCAGGTAGCGTGCGGTTGCGGAGGTCAGCCGGTAGCCCTGCTCTTCAGTGTCGATTTCAAGTACCGGCTCCAGGCGCTGCAGGTAGTCTTTCGCGTAGCGCAGATCCTGATAGTCGATCAGCCTCCTCAGCGCCGCCGTCAACACCTCGTGTACTGTGTCCGGAAACAGCTCGCTCACCCGATCGAGCAATAAACGGACATCCTTGTGAACGGCGGCCGGGCCCGGCCGCGCCGAGACCGCGCCGTCGGGTTCGGGCTGCTGCCCCCGGGGCCGCTGCCCGCG
>JAPOON010000208.1 GCA_026713405.1 Gammaproteobacteria bacterium | reverse complement strand
GACCGGCATTTCGAAATCGTGGCCCCGGTGCCGTTCAACCTGGTCTGCTTCCGCCACCGGGGCAGCGACGGCCTGAACAAGCGGATCATGGATGAACTTAACGAGGGTGGCGAAATATTCCTCACCCACACGAGGCTGAACGACCGCTTCGTCCTGAGGTTGTGCGTCGGTCAGTCCCGCACGGAATTCGAACACGTCGAAAAGGCGTGGAACCTGATTGCGGCCACTGCGAAGCGTCTGCGCGACGGCTCGACCCGGGCGGAGGTCGAACAATTGAGCTAAAGGTTAATCGAACCCATAATGTATCCAAACAAGTGCACCCTGCGTTTCCGGATGCAGGGTGACGAAAAGAGGTCTTGAATGACGTCGAAAGAACTTCTCGAGAAAGTTTCGGCGGCCGTGGATGGGGAAGCGGACGAGGCGGAACTCAAGCAGGTGCTTGACGAATCCGGTGACCACCCGGAAGTGCGCGCCACCTGGGCTCGATACCACTCGATTGGCGCTGCCATGCGGGGCGAGTGGAGTCCGGGTGCGGATGCACTGCGTGATCGTGTGTGGCAGTCACTGCAGTCTGAAGCTTCGCAAGACCTGGACGACAGCTTTGAATTCGAACGCCCCCTGCGGTCGCGCCGGCAGATGGAAGGCTTCGCATACCTGGCGGGTTTCATCCTGTCGATCCCCATAGCCAACTGGATGATCGGCAATGTAGGCGCGGCTTGCGAGGCCAACGGGCTGTGCGTGATTCCGGTGCTACCCGGGGTTCTGGCCCCGAGCAGCGTGCTTCTGGTGGGCCTGGCCTTCGTGCTGCGCGACCTGGTGCAACGGCGCCTTGGCGTGCAATGGGCGATTGGCGCCATCCTGTTCGGCGCGGCGCTGTCCGCCCTGGTTGCGCCGCCGAGTCTCGTGATAGCTAGCGCGACGGCGTTCCTGTTTTCCGAATTGGCCGATCTGCTGGTCTACACGCCGTTGCAGCGACGCCGCCTGGTTTTCGCGGTATTCCTGAGCAGCATGGTGGGCCTGATCGTCGACAGCATGTTGTTCCTGGGCCTTGCCTTCGGCAACCTGGAGTTTCTTGCCGGCCTGATCATCGGCAAGTCGTGGATGGTTTTTCTGGTGTTGCCGTTTATCGCGTATCTGCGGCGCCGCGACGACCGCATCGGTCTGGCGCCGGCATAGGAGCCTGCGGCGTAGGCTTCAACCGAACTTCAATTGCGGAACTGGTTTCCCGAGCACCGTTCCCTGCGCGTCATCGCGGTGAATCCGGTGCGAGAACTCCTGGCTTCGGCCTCAAACGGGTTCTAGCTGGTCGAGCCAGTAGGCGTCGTCGTTGCGCCGTCGGATGAAAAAGCGCCCGAGGTCGGCCGGGTCCTTGGCCTGGTGGTAGCGCAGGTAGATGAACGCATCGTCCAACGCAAGGATCTCGACCTTGCCCGTCTCGTGGGACATGCAGAAGCGGGCGCGCCGGGCCAGCCCGGAGCCGTCACGTAGCGCTGCCTGGAATATTTCCCAGCCTCTCACGATTGGAACTTCGTAAGGTTCGTTGCCGGCCGTGGGCCTTCCCTGGAAGAGGTAATAGGGCGGGCAGCCGATATAGGAGAGCCTCGCATAGAGTTCGGCCAAGGTGGCCGGGTCGTCGTTGATTCCCTTGATGAGGGGGCACTGATTGACGCAGACAACCCCGTTCCTGATGCAGGCATCGATGCCGGCTACGGCGGGATCGGTAAGTTCCCGGGGGTGGTCGAAGTGCGCCATCAGGTATATGCGTTTCTCGGGCGTCGAGTACTTTCGAAATGCGGCCAGCAGCGCCTGGTCGTTCTGGACGCGCCAGGGGTCGAACGCCGGCATTTTCGAACCGATGCGGATGATCTTTACGTCGTCGAATTCGCGTATTGCCTCGAAGATCTCGATCAGCCGCCGCGTACTCATCAGCAGCGGGTCGCCACCGGTCAGCAGCACGATGGTGACCTCGGGATGCT
>JAPOON010000207.1 GCA_026713405.1 Gammaproteobacteria bacterium | reverse complement strand
GTCGCGGCGCAGGTGGGTTTTTTCTTTGGCCGCCGTGTTTTGGCGGCGTAAACCGTATAGAAAAATGCGGCGGCCTTCTGGCGGGCGCCTCGGGGGAGGGGCGGGGAGCCGATCTGCGCCAGCTTGCCGCCGATGTTGGCCCTCGCCGTATAGCGCAGCATCGTCTCTTCCCCTTCCGGAGCAAGCGCAACCGCCGCGGTCCCCCGGGCGAACCCGGCGGGGCCACCCTTGACGGCGATGTTGATCGTATAGCTTTCAGGAGGATTGATGTCGGTGAGATCCAGGGCCGCATTGAAAACCGCCCGTACCGGACCCACCCTGGCCTTGACGAGCGCGTCGAAGCCGCCGTCGGAGCGCATTTCCATGGATTGGCAGCCGTCGATGCACCGTTTCAGCGTGTTCGGGTCGTTCAGCGCGCGCCATACTTCGGCCCGCTCGGCCGGGATTCGGTACTCGCCGGATTGATCCACGCCTTCCCCCTGTTGGTCCCCGGACCAAACTACAGCCAGGAGCCGGAGGTTTCAACCGAACCGGAGACCCTGGGGAGTTTCAGGTTCCGAGTGCCGGGCCGTCCCAGCGTTCCAGCACGGCAAATTCCTCCACCGGCTTGCGCTTCAGCTTCGTGAGCTGCCTGACCGGCCGCCCCAGCGGGATCATGGCGGCGAAGGCCATCTGTTCGGGAATGCCGAGATGGTCCCGCAGTTCCCCTTCCTGCGCGCCCGCAAACGTGGTCAGCGTGCCGCCATAGCCCTCGTTCCGGGCTGCGAGGAGAATGTTGTGAACGAACGGGTAGATCGACGCGCCGGAGATGACGCCCACCCGGTCAAGGCCGGCATCGAACGACGCCACCACGCTCAGGTCGACGAATACGAGCAGCACGACGGGAGCGTTGACGACGTTGTCGATAAAGTGGCCGGGCGGCTCTGATGCGTTGACCTGTTCCTCGGTCACCTGCGATGCATTGATCGTGTTGTACGGCGCCTCACCGGCCATCATCTGGGTGAAATAGCGCTTGAAGGTCGGGTAGATCGCAGACGCCATCGCCGCCCGGGTCGCCGCCTCGCGCACAACCACAACCCGCCAGCCCTGCCGGTTGCCGCCGCTGCCGGCGAATCGGGCGTTGTCCAGAATCCTGTGCACAACTGCATCGGGGACCGGATCGTCCGTGAAATCCCGGGCCGAGAACGTGGTGCGCATAACGTCAACGAGTTCCATGCTTTCCTCCGACTTGAAGCGGGTTACATCCAGATTCCAAGTACCGCCATGCTGCCGAGCCCGGCAAGCACCAGCAGAAACTTGAGGAAGCGGTCGGAATCCTGCACCGGCATGGCGACATCGCCCTCGCCCATCAGCGCGCTGCTCACGAACCGGGCGACCCGGTCATCGAACCGGGACATCTCGGCATCGATGACATCCAGGATGGCGACATATATGAAAGTGCCCGCGGCCAAGGCATTGAAACTGCCCTCGATGAGCGCCGCGGCCTCTCCTTCGAGCATGTTCGAGGCCACGGTGCCGAGCATGATTCCAAACGGTGTCATGAGCACGAAGACCGTCAGGATCGCCCTTAGCCGCGCCTTGTCGGCACCGGCGGATTGTGCGCTGACCATCAGCGCGAAGGAAGCCGAACCCTTGTGGAACAGTATGCCCAGCATGACGAGTACCGAGGCAGCCACCTCAGGCTCGAGGCCGAGGGCAATCCCCGCAATGATGGAGTGGATGGACAGCACCACCAGCAGAACCACGGGATAGATCGGCTGACGCGGCCCGCCGGCCTGGTCCAGACCCTGAGCGCGCGTTGTCTCGAAAACGACGCGGTCGATCAGCAGGAGGATACCGACGCCCAGCGCGGCCAGCAGCGCGGCGAGCGGATACTCCACCACCTCTTCCAGGGCTTCCGCCGCTTCCGGTAGCAGGTGAATGAACCCGGCGCCGAGAAAGATGCCGCCCGCCAGGGCATTGCCCAGCGAGAGGAATCGGCGCCCTGCCTGGCGGCGGGATGCAATCAGCGGAATCAGGCCGCCGACGACGCCGATTCCGAGAATCGCCAGGGCAGCGATGACCTTGATGGAGAGCAATGACATGGTATCCGTTTCCCCTGCCTCAAACGGGCGCCGTCCCGATTCCGCCCGCCAACGACGATTCGCCAACGCCGGTAGTATAAAACTACTTTTGCCGCAAGCGTCCCGGGCGCCGCCAGCCGGAGGCCGTTACTCCAGCAACAGGCCCCGAATGCCGCTCAACGAGCGATCGTCCACCCCGAGTTCCTTGCGGATATAGCTCATGGCCCCGCCGTAGGTCTCGTTCATGTGCCTGAAGGCGGCTTGGAGATAGGCCGGTTCGGAACGCAACAGCGGCCTCACCTGCTCGATCGGCGCATTGGCCACCCACTCGAACAGTTCATCGTCCCGGTCCGGGCGCGGATTCGAGTTGAGCAACTCGGCCTCGAAATCGACCAGCCGCTCGCTGAGCGCATAGTCCTCGACGATGCAGTCTACCGGCACCTCGAGCGCCACAAGTACCAGCGCCGCGGCAACGCCGGTGCGGTCCTTGCCCGCCGAACAGTTGAAAACGAGCGGAACCTCGCCCAGGGCCAGGCGCTGGAACAGATCGGCGAACTTTTCCTTGTGCTGCTCGACGATGTCGGAGTAATTCCGGATCACGATGGCGCGCACTTTCTCCGGCGTCATATCCGGCTGGACGAGCAGGGAAGTCAGGCTGACCCGGCCATCGGTTTCGTCTTCCCGGGAATAGTCCCAGGCCCGGTAGTCGACGCCCTGCACCGCCTCCCATCGCGCGGGCTCGTCGTCGCGTTCTTCGTTGGAGCGGAAATCGCTGACCACGCGCAGGCCGAGCCCGGTCAGGTGGCGATAGTCCGCATCCGTCAGGTTCGTCATCGCGCCGGAACGGTAGAGCTTTCCCCACCGGACCGTCCTGCCGTCCGCCGCCGGGTAGCCGCCCAGATCGCGAAAGTTGCGCCCGCCCTCCAGCGGCAGCAGTCGCGGGTG
>JAPOON010000206.1 GCA_026713405.1 Gammaproteobacteria bacterium | reverse complement strand
GCCGGACGGGCACGTCAGCCTCATCCTGCTGTGGAACCCCGACGATGCCGACCGCCTGGTGGAGAACCAGATCGGCCACGCCCTGGTGAACCGCCGCAGCAAGAGCCCGCTGAGCCTGTTCTTCGCCTGCACGGAACCGGAATCCGACCTGATACTGACCGTGCGCAACGACACCGGCGAGGTGCTGCTGGAACGGCCCGGCTACAAGCCGTTGCGCACCGTCGCTGGCAGCCTGGGGGAGTTTCTCGACCTGCTGGCGCCGGTCGGCCCGGGCGACCAGGCTTCGGTGCGTGCGGCAATCCCCGCGCCGGCCAGGTGACCATGCAGTCACTCACGCTGGATCCGTTGACGTCGCTGTCCGGCGACGTACGTCTGCCCGGTTCGAAGAGCATTTCCAACCGGGCGCTGCTGCTCGCATCGATGGCCGGGGGTCAAACCCGGCTGGTCAACCTGCTGCACGGCGACGATACGCGGGTAATGCTCGATGCCCTCGCGAGGCTGGGCATCGGCATCGTCGAAGACCGCGGAGAATTGGCGGTCACCGGCGTCAACGGCCCGCTGGTGACGGACGGCCGCCGTGAACTCCTGCACCTGGGCCTGGCAGGCACAGCATTCCGGCCCCTGACGGCGGCCCTGACACTGGGTAACGGCGAATTCGAACTGGACGGCGTGGCCCGGATGCGGGAACGGCCCGTCGCCCACCTGGTGGAGGCGCTCACCGCCCTGGGCGCCGATATCGAGTACACCGGCGAGCACGGTCATCCGCCGCTCAGGGTGAGAGGCCGGGGCTTGAACGGCGGCGATGTAGTCATCGACGGCAGCATCTCCAGCCAGTTCCTGACGTCCCTGCTCTTGGCCGCGCCACTGGCCAGGGCGCCCGTCAAGGTTCGCGTTGCGGGGGAGTTGGTCTCGAAGCCCTATGTCGACATCACCCTGGACCTGATGCGCCGCTTCGGTGTCGATGTAGAGGCCGAATCCGGCCATGCGGGTTTCCACATTCCCACCGGCGGCTACCGTTCGCCCGGACGGTACCTGGTGGAGGGCGATGCCTCCTCGGCAACCTACTTCCTGGCCGCCGGAGCCATCCGCGGCGCAGGCGTGCGGGTACAGGGAATCGGCGCCGACAGCATCCAGGGAGACACGGCGTTCGTCGATGTGCTGCGGAAGATGGGCGCGCGGGTGACGGTTCACCCCGACCGTATCGAGTCCGCCCCCGGGGAACTCAGGGGCATCGATGCCGACCTGAATCACATCCCGGACGCGGCGATGACCGTCGCCGTGCTGGCGCTTTTCGCCAGCGGCAACACCCGCATCCGCAATATCTACAACTGGCGCGTGAAAGAGACTGACCGATTGGCCGCCATGGCGTGCGAACTGCGCAAACTCGGAGCCGCCGTGGAGGAAGGCGAAGATTTCCTGGCCATCGCCCCGCCCGCGGAACTGACCCCCGCCGTCATCGAGACCTATGGCGACCACCGCATGGCGATGTGTTTTTCACTGGCTGCGCTCGGCGGCGTCTCCATCACGATCAAGGACCCGGATTGCGTCGCCAAGACCTTCCCGGATTACTTCAACGTGTTCTCGAGACTTGCAGATCGATGATGTGTGGGCGAGCAGTTTTCGCCCCTGCCGCAGGGGCGAAAACTCTAGAAGCCTGCGCCGTAGGAAGTCGCGATAGCGGATTTGCAGCCGTGAATTCCTACGGAGCAGGCTCCCATGGAATGAACTACAACTATCTGATTTTCATGGAAATTATATTTGACATCATATCGGCATTCCGAGCGCCGAGCGGGCATGAGGTACGGTCCTCCTGCACGCCAAGCGACCAGGCTGTCGGTGGATTCCGGGCGCGCTGAACTGCTTTAAAGGTGCTGGATGCCCGTACCTCACACCCGCTCTCATCCCACTACCGCGCATTGATGTTCCCTGCGCTTTGTCGCGCCGCGTCAGCCGAGCGAATCCGCTACGAGAACTCCTAGCGGCCCGTGGCAACGTTGGGCCTCAGCGTGACCCTGGGCTTGGCCGCCGAAGGGGGCGGCGCCGACAGTTCGGCCAGCATCTCCAGCAATGCCTCGTAGCGAGCCTCGAATTCAGGCCGGGCTCCGTCGATGAGCGCCGCAAACTGGGGCGCAATCCGGGGAAAGAGGCGGGCACTCACCAGAACCAGGGCCAACAGCGCGGGATCGATCTGCCCCCGAAGCCGGCTTTCCGCCAGCCGGGCTTCGAGGCCCCGTGCGAGACCCTGAATCGCCTCTGACCGGGCCGGGGCAGCGACTAGTTCCGTCCATTCGAGACCTTCCCAGGCAATCAGCCTGGCGGCACCGGTTTCTATTTTCGGCTCGCCGGACCAGGGCGACTCCGCAAGGCGCTTGTGGAGTACCGCCTCGAACAGGGCTTCCTTGCCCCCGAAATAGTGGTAGATCATGCGCTTGTTCGCACCGGACCGCGCCGCCACCGCATCGATGCGTGTTCCGGCAAAGCCGGCAGCGGCGAACAGCTCCCCGGCGGCCCCGAGAATGCGGGCTCGAGTGGCATCAGGGTTTCTACGGGGCATTTGGTAACTATATATTTACTTTCGACGGCCGCATTGTCGCTCGATTCAACCATGCAAGCAACTATTTAGTTACTTATTTGCGCGAGCCATGGGCTTTGCCTCCAAGACGCCGACCCCGAAGTGTCCGAAGCCCTCCCACAGCTCACAAGCAAATGTCCAGCGTCGCAAATCGGGTGCATAATTGGCGCACTGTCCAAGTTTCCCAATTCGTGAGGTGGCGCCCATGCGAAAGAGTGTGCTTGTTCCATCCTTGTTGTCGATGGTTCTGATCGTAGCGGGCTGGATCGCACCAGGCGTCCAGGCGGCGTCAAAGGTCGAGCTGGACGCTCGTGTGTCGGCAACCCTGGAGCGGCTTCAGGAACACGAAAGCGCCACTGTCGAACTGATGCAGAAAGCCTCCGGCATCCTGGTGTTTCCCCGGGTGCTTAAGGCGGGGTTCGGGCTGGGCGGCTCTACCGGCGAGGGATCGCTCCTGGTCAACTACCAGCCGGTTCAGTACTACCGGAGCACCTCGCTTTCCATCGGTTTGCAGATCGGCGGCCAGGCATCCAGCGAGGTCGTTCTGTTCATGACCGACGACGCCCTCGAACGCTTCCGGCAGAGCGACGGCTGGGAAGCCGGCGTGGACGGCAGCATCGCCCTCATAACCGTGGGTGTCGGCGGCGACATCGACACCCACAATGTGCAGAGCCCCATCATCGGTTTCATTTTCGGAAACAAGGGCCTCATGTACGAACTGTCGTTCGAGGGCTCCAAATTCTGGAGGATCGACAAGGAATGAGCCGGGCCTGACCTTCCCCGGACTCACGGAGCGGGCGCCGGCCTGCACGCCCCCCGGGCTGCGGGACAACCGGCCTGGCCTTCGGCCCCGGAGAAGGAAGAGCGGGCGCCGAGGTTGCCTTCAACCGTTGTTGCCGGCCTCCAGGTCGAGCAGGAACCGTTTCGCCGCCAGTCCGCCGCCGAATCCGACAAGATTGCCGTCGCTGCCGATCACCCGGTGGCACGGAACCACGATGGGCAGGGGGTTGCTTCCGTTGGCGCCGCCGACGGCCATCGCCGCCCGGGGCTTG
>JAPOON010000205.1 GCA_026713405.1 Gammaproteobacteria bacterium | reverse complement strand
GCCGTGAATGTTCAGTGTCCTTCTCCTAAAACCGTTATTCGCGGATAGGGTTCTCAAACGAGTCGATACCCCACCCGGTCGCTGTTTTCTCGTCGGGCCGGGAAATCGCCCCGTCAGTCAGTGAGCCGAGTGTTGCCCCTGCCGCCGCGACCACCCCCGCCGGGCCAGGGGGCGAACCTTACAGACAAGCCCCGGCGCCTGCCAACAGCCGAAGCCTTGTCCGCATCGCCGCGCACAATCACAATGGCGGCGGAACCGAAGGAGGACTCCGTACCATGCTCGCAATCACCGCCCTCTATGCCGCCATCCTGGTCGCCAGCAACATCTACCTGCAATTCATGGTCGGCGCCATGCGCGGCAAGACCGGCATCTCGCTGCTGCACGGCGACAACATGGAGCTCGCCACCACAATTCGCCGGCACGCCAACTTTCTCGAGAACGTGCCACTGACGCTGATTCTCATGGGCATCGTCGAGATCAACGGCGGGAATGCGTTGCTGCTGCACGTGCTGGGCGCCCTGCTGGTGCTGGCCCGCGTCGCACATCCCCTCGGATTGAACCCTGACCGGCCGACCCATCCGCTGCGTGCCATCGGGGCGGGCGTCACCCTGCTCGTGATGATCATCCTGGGCGGGGTCGCTCTCTGGCAGGCGATCGGCGCCATGCAGGCGTAATAACCAGCAGTTTTCGCCCCGCCGACCGGTGCGCCGACGGGGATGAAACAACGCCGGAACTCGCTGCCCGATGCTGGCGGTCGTTTCACAAGATATATCCGGCCTGGCGTGCCGGGAGCCCCTACCGTATACCCACCCCGCACATCAGCGTGTATCGGCCAGAGCCTGCACCATGCGGGGCCGTTCGCCTGCCGGGCTGACGCGCGATACCTCCACGCGTGCGCAGCCGTTGTATTCCGCATAGTCCCGAACGGCCGCCGAAAAGGCCGCATCGAATGCCTCTCCGGCCGGTTTCTCGAGGTGCAGATGCCTGATCTCGAAGACGCCGGTGGCGCGGTGCGCCTTGCAGTCCATCCGCCCGACAAACGTATCGCCCAACAATATCGGCAGGCAGAAGTAGCCCCAGCGCCGCTTCGCCTCGGTGACGTAGCACTCGAGCTGGTAGTTGAACTCGAACAGCCCGCGCGCGCGGTCGCGCTGAATGATGCTGTTGTCGAAGGGCGAAAGGATGCGCACCACGGGCGGCGGCTTGCGCGGACGCTCGGCAAGGATTTCCGGCAGCCCGTAGAACAGCTTGCCGTTGGCTGCCTCGGCGGTTGCCAGCGTACCGTTGCGAACCCGTTCGGCGAGCTGCGCCTTGACCGCGGCGCGCGTGGGCGCATTCCTCCTGCCCAGGCAGATGCCGTAGGTGAACGTGCGCGGTGCGGCGACTCCGTGTGCGCGCAGGGTGGTGTCGATGAAGTGGGCGGCGTGCTCTTCCACCGACGGCTCCGATACAGCCACATCGCCCGGCAACGCGCGTTCGGTGAGGTCGTAAACCTTTTCGAACCCGTCGCGGCGCACGCACATCAGGTCGCCCTGCATGAATAGCTGCTCCAGGGCGCCCTTGGCCGGTTTCCAGTCCCACCAGCCGGGCGACCCGCGCGGGCTGTCCACGAAGTCCCTGGCGCGCAACGGCCCCTCGTC
>JAPOON010000204.1 GCA_026713405.1 Gammaproteobacteria bacterium | reverse complement strand
CGGGGCAGCGATGCGAATGTCGGTGCCCAGCGCGATCTGCAGCCCGCCGCCGTAGGCCACGCCGTGCACGGCCGCGATGGTGGGAACCGGCATGCGCTTCCAGATAAAGGCCGGGCGCTGGGCATTGTTTTCCGGACGCTCGTCGCCATCGAGCAGTTCGCCGGACGCCGGATTCGATTGCGCCAGGCGCTGCATGCTGCCCATGTCGAGGCCCGCACAGAAGCCGCGGCCGTTACCGGACAGCACGATGGCCCGCACCTCGCGCGCCTCGGAAAGCCGCTCGCCGGTATCGATGATCGCCTTGAACATTTCGGGGCTCAGCGCGTTGTACTTGTCGGGCCTGTTCAGACGTACATCGGCCACGCCGTCCGTTACGTCAACGGTCACCAGGTCAGTCATGTTTCATTCCTCGATCAATCCACGGTTCGAATGCAAAGGGTACGGCCCCCGCAGCGGCCGTGCCGAAAAATTGTGCGGCGCAATGTACCACGCGGGGCATTCGCATCTAGCCCGCATATTGCACCAAGGGCCGTGATGCTGCGCTCCCTAACGGGAGCGTCCGTGTCCGCGGCCATGGCCGCGGCCAGCGCGTTTCGTACCTGGTACAACCTCTCATCCCACAACCCCGCATGGTTCCTTACGCGTCAGCGCCCCGGTGCTACCGGGGATGACCCCTCATGCGTTCCAGAAACCCGGTATCGATCCGGCCCACCAGGAAGGACTCATCGCGGAGCACGGCCTTCAGCAGCGGGATGTTGGTCTGCACGCCGGCGACGGAAAACCCCGTGAGCGCGACCAGGGTGCGACCGATGGCCAGTTCGCGGGTGGGCCCGGTGCCGATCACCTTGGCCAGCAGCGGGTCGTAGTAGGGCGTGACCCTCTGCCCCTCGGCGTACCCGGTTTCCACGCGCACGCCGTGCATCCGGGGCGGCCGGAACACGGACAACCGGCCGGTGGAGGGAAAGTGCCGCACCGGGTCTTCGGCGTACACCCGCACCTCCACGGCGTATCCGTTCATCGGCGGGCGCTCGGGAAGCGCGCCTCCGGCGGCGATCTCGATCTGCGCCCGCACGAGGTCGAGGCCCGTCACCTCCTCCGTGACCCCGTGTTCCACCTGGATGCGCGTGTTCATCTCCATGAAGCCGAAACGTCCTGAATCGTCCTGCAGGGTTTCCAGGGTGCCGACACTGTCGTAGCCCATGTCGGCGGCAAGCCGCTCCGCACGCTCGCAGAGGTCGTTCACCCCGGCCCGTTCCAGTGCCGGCGCGGGGCTCTCCTCGACCAGTTTCTGATGACGGCGCTGAATGGAGCATTCCCGTTCGTAGAGGTGAATGGCGCCGCCCGCACCGTCGGCCAGCAGTTGCACCTCGATGTGGCGGGGGCGGTCGAGATACCGCTCCAGGTAGACCCGGGGATCGGCAAACGCCCGTTCCGCCATGAGTTTCGCCCGCCCGAAATGCCGGGCCAGCGCTTCCGGAGAGTCGGCGACGCTCATGCCGATGCCGCCACCGCCGCCGGCCGGTTTCACCATCACCGGATAGCCCAGGGACTCGGCCGCCGCCAGGGCCGCGCCGACCTCCTCGAACGGGTCGGAACCCGGCAAGACCGGGAAACCCCGCTCCTCGACGAAGCGGCGGGCCGCGGACTTGTCGCCCATGTGCCGCAGCCACTGCGGCGAGGGCCCGATGAACACCGCGCCCGCCTCGGCAACGGCCTCGGCGAAAGCGGCGTTCTCCGACAGAAAGCCGTACCCCGGGTGTACGGCATCGGCGCCGGACTCCTTGAGGGCGGCGAGCAGCGCTTCCCGGTTCAGGTAGGTCTCCTCGGCCCGCACCCCCGGGAGTGCAATCGCCTGCCCCGCTTCCGCCAGGTGCGGCGCGTCCTTGTCGGCGTCGGAATGGACCGCGGCGCTCGCAACACCCATCTCGTTGCAGGCGCGCACGATCCGCCGGGCGATGGCCCCGCGATTGGCAATCAGGATTCTTGAGAACAAGCGCCGACTTCCCGGGATTTGGTGTCTGCGGGTGAACGTAGCTGCGCTGCAACAAAGCCCCGATACTCCATCCAGGCTTCCAGAAACCCGCCGAGCCCCCGACCCCGGGTGCCTTCCGTTTCCGCACCCCGCTCGACCGCGCGCCTCACCCTGGCGGCGACTGCGTCGGCCTGTGCCTCGTCCAACCGCAATTCGAACATGTCCGTGGCGTCGCCGCCCTTGTGCCCCGGCGGTTTCGCAATCGGTTCACCGGCCAATGCGCGGTGCAGCGCAAAGCTCAGTTCCGCATCGCCGGACAGCAGCTCCAGGGTCTCGCCCAGCATCCAGCGCGACCAGACCTCCGGGCTGTCGCAGCGCGCCTTGTACTCGTCCCAATCCATTTCGCTATCCGATGCCATTGCGACCGTGCCTGGCAGCATTGGCCGGGATCACCCCCCTCTTCCGGCCGGCCCCCCAATCCGGTGGCGTCGGGACACCCTTTGGGATCCGATTCAGGACAGGGTGCTGCCGGTCAACCGTTCGTACGCCTCCTGATAGCGGGCGACGCTTCGCTCCACCACGTCGTCGGGCAGCCTCGGCCCCGGCGGCGTCTTGTCCCACTCGCCCGCCGACACGACGGTTTCCAGGTGGTTGCGCACCACCTGCTTGTCGAAACTGGGCTGCTCGCCCCCGGGCTGCCAGCGGTCTGCCGGCCAGAAGCGGGAACTGTCGGGCGTGAATATCTCGTCGATCAGCAGCGGCTCGTCGGCATCGGGCCGCGTGCCGAACTCGAACTTGGTGTCGGCCAGGATGATGCCCCGCTCGAGGGCGTAGTCCCGGGCCCTGCCGTACAGGTACAGCGTCTTCTCGCCGAGCCATTCCATGCGCTCCCGGCCGACGATGTCGACGCCCTGTTCGAAGCTGATGTTCTCGTCGTGGCCGGTGTCTGCCTTGGTGGACGGCGTGAACAGCGGTTCCTCGAGCCGGTCGCTGTTCCTCAGGCCCGGCGGCAGCGGGATTCCGCACACCGAGCCGGTGGCCTGGTAGTCCTTCCAGCCGCTGCCCGTGATGTAGCCCCTGGCGATGCACTCGATCGGCACCACCGTGGTCTTGCGGCACAGCATGATGCGCCCTTCCAGCGCGATGCGCTGCGCGGCATCGAGGCCGGGCACGTCGGCGACATCGGTGGAAATCAGGTGGTGATCGAGCTCGCCCGAGAACATCTCGAACCAGAACTTCGAGATCTGGGTGAGCAGCACGCCCTTGCCGGGCAGGCCGTTGGCCATGACCACATCGAAGGCGCTGACCCGGTCGGTGGCGACGATCAGCAGCGCTTCTTCGCCACTCTGCAGGGTGAGTTCATAAAGGTCGCGCACCTTGCCGCGGCGCTTGTTGGGAAAATCCAGGTTCGTTTCCAAAACTGCTTCTTTCATGGTTCCTTCTGTTTGTTGTCAGGTCAGCCGGATTCGCACCCGTTCGCCGCTTTCCCGCCGGGCCGGAGAATCGCCCCGTCAGGCCGAGAACGCCTGCCGGAAATCGTCCAGCAGGTCGTCACAATCTTCAATACCCACGGAGATGCGGATGAGCGAGTCGGCGATTCCCATCCTGGCCCGCCACTCCGGGCCCACCTCGTGATAGATCGTATGCGCCACCGGTATGGCGAGGGTGCGGTTGTCGCCCAGGTTGGTGGAGCGCACGATGATATCGAACGCGTTCATGAACGCCCAGATGTCAACATCCGGGTCGAGTTCGAAACTGAACAGTGCGCCCGGGTGGCGGAAGAGCGCCCGGGCCCGGTCGTACTCGGGGTGTTCCGGCAGGCCGGGGTAGTAGACCCGCTGCACTTTCTCGTGCCCGCTGAGGTATTCGGTCAGGCTGCGGCTGGTGGCACACTGACGCTCCATGCGCAAGGCCAGGGTCTCGGCCCCGACCGCAATGTGGTGCGCGGCTTCCGGGGCGAGCGACGCGCCGAAGTCACGCAAGCCCTTCTTCTTCATCTGGGTAAGGGCCCACAGCCGCTTGTCCTTTCCCCTGTACGATTCCTGAATGTTGTCGAAGCCCCGCCAGTCGTAAGCGCCCATTTCGGTGATCGCACCCCCCAGGGCGTTGCCGTGGCCGCCGATGTACTTGGTGAGGCTGTTGACGACCAGGCTCGCCCCCACGGCCGCGGGCTGGAACAGGTAGGGCGACGTCATGGTGTTGTCGACCACGTAGACGAGATTGCGCGCGGCGCACAGCGCGCCGATCTCCTCGAGCGCCGCTACCTGGGTCCGGGGGTTGGCGATGGTCTCCACGAACACCAGCCTGGTGTTGTCCTGCAAGGCATCCTCCACGGCCGCGGCATCCGTGGCGTCGACGAAGGTGACTTCAACGCCATGGTTGGCAAAGCTCAGCAGCAGGCTGGTGGTGTTGCCGAACAGGAACGAGCTGGAAACGAAGTGGTCGCCCTTGCGCAACAGGGCGAACAGCATCGTGCCGATGGCCGCCATGCCGGTGGAGAAACACAGGCTCGCAACGCCCCGTTCCATGGTGGTGACCTTGGCCTGCAGGGCCTCCACGGTCGGGTTGACCTGGCGGCTGTAGGTGAACCCGGGGCCGGTGCCCTGAAAGACCGCGGCCAGGTCGCGTGCATCGTCGTATCCGTAAGCCACGGTCGAGTGCACGGGCTTGTGCATCGAGCCATGCTCGATGTCGCCCTGCCTGTCGCTGTGGACAATCTTGCTGGTAAACCCTTTCACGCGCCCGGCTACTTCCGAAATGGCGATTGCACTATACGCCCACGACGGATGCAAACGGGGCTAGCCGCAGGAGCCCCTCGACTTCCCGGGCCGGCACGGCGTCGGAAAAAACCGGGCCGTCCGCCTCGCTGAAGCCGCATGACCTGAGCAGGGCGAGTTGCTCCGGCGTCTCCACGCCGGATGCGTAGAGTTCTAGGCCGAATTCCCGGGCCGCCGCGGCAATGGCGGCAATGGTTCGCTCGCCGACCCCCGCACCGGGCTCGACTTCGCGCACGAGCACCGGCGCCAGCTTCAGGCCCAGAAGTGCGAGACGTCCGAGGTATCGCAAGGAGGAAAAGCCCGCCCCGAACTCGCTGGCGACCAACCGGACACCCCGGTCATTCAGGCTCGCAATTCCGGCGGCGATCGCGTCCACGGCCTCCATCAGCGCGTTTTCCTCGATCTCTACCGACACTGCGTCCGCATCGAGACCGGCGGAGAGCAGATCCCCCAGAAAATGCTCGACGAACTCCGTCCGCACAAGTCGGGCGGCGGGCAGATTCACCGCTACCGCCAGGTCGGGCGCGACCCCGCGCCGCCATTCGGCCGTCTGCTGAAACGCCTGGCGGTGCAGGAAGTCGTCGACCGCGGCCATGGACTCGCCCCCGGCATGCGCCGCCACGATATCCCCCGGCCCGACCGGG
>JAPOON010000203.1 GCA_026713405.1 Gammaproteobacteria bacterium | reverse complement strand
TGGGTGGGGGGAATGCGTCCCTCCTTGCCCACCCCCCGTTCCACACCGCCGGCGCCTTTTCTTTTCTTGCCCTTTTGGGGGGGAAGAAGCTGCGGGGCGCCCCCCGCCTCGTCGATGACGTCGATGGCCTTGTCGGGCATGTAACGGTCGGTAATGTACTTCGCCGCCAGTTCCGAGGCAGAGCGCAGTGCCTTGTCGGTGAAGCGGAGTTGGTAGTGGTCCTCGAAGCGCGACTTCAGGCCCTTGAGAATCTGGTAGGTATCGTCGATATCCGGCTCGACGATGTCGATCTTCTGGAAGCGGCGCGAGAGTGCCCGGTCCTTGTCGAAGATACCGCGGAACTCCTGGTAGGTGGTCGACCCCATGCAGCGGATCAGGCCTGACGTCAGCAGCGGCTTCAGCAGGTTGGAGGCGTCCATGACGCCACCGGACGCGGCGCCGGCACCGATGATGGTATGAACTTCATCGATGAACAGGATGGCGCCCTCTTCCTTCTTGAGTTCGGCAAGAACCATCTTGAAACGCTTTTCGAAATCGCCCCGGTACTTCGTTCCGGCCAGCAGCGCGCCGAGGTCGAGGGTATAGATGGTGCTGTCCCCCACCACTTCCGGCACCTGCCGGTCGACGATGCGCTTGGCCAGGCCTTCGGCGATGGCCGTCTTGCCCACGCCCGATTCGCCGACGAGCAGGGGATTGTTCTTGCGGCGGCGGCACAGCACCTGAACCACCCGTTCGAGTTCGTCCTCGCGGCCGACCAGCGGGTCGATGCGGCCGGCCTTGGCCTGTTCGTTCAGGTTGGTCGTGAAGGTTTCGAGGGCGCTCTGCTTACCGCTATCCTCGCCCGCCGCTTCCTCGCCGGCGCTGCCCTCGGTGGCGGGTTCTTCGCCGGGCACCTTGGAGATACCGTGGGCGATGTAGTTCACCACGTCGATGCGGTTGATGTTCTGCTGCTTGAGCAGATACACCGACTGACTTTCCTGTTCGCTGAAGATGGCAACCAGTACGTTGCCCCCGGTGACCTCCTTGCGCCCGGAGGACTGCACGTGGAATACGGCCCGCTGCAGCACGCGCTGGAAGCCGAGGGTGGTCTGGGTGTCGCGGCCCTTGTCGCCGGCGGGGATGAGCGGCGTGGTGGAATCGATGTACTCCACGAGTTCCGCGCGCAGCTTGTCGAGATCGCAACCCACCTTGCGCAGCACCTCGATGGCTACCGAGTTGTCCAGCAGCGCGAGCAACAGGTGCTCCACCGTCATGAACTCGTGGCGCTTGCGTTTGGCTTCGCGGAACGCCTCGTTCAGGGTGGCTTCGAGATCTTTACTCAACATGTCGGGTATATGGGGTCGTCAATCCGTCATTTCCACCCGGGAAACAAGCGGATGCTGGTTTTCCTGGGCATACTGGTTCACCTGTTCCGATTTCGTCTCGGCGACGTCACGGGGAAAGATGCCAACTACGGCACTGCCCTGGGTATGCACCGCGAGCATGACCTGTGTTGCCTTTTCCCGATTCATCGCAAAAAACTGCTCCAGGATGTGGACCACAAACTCCATGGGCGTGTAGTCGTCGTTGAGCAGTATAACTTTGTACATCGGCGGGCGCTTGAGTGTCGGTTTGGTCTCCGCCTCGACGACGCCTGTGGCGCTGTCTTCGCCGCCGACCGGATCGCCGTCATCGCCGCTTCCGCCACTCGCCTGTACGCGCCAGATACCGCTCATAAGTGGGTTCTGAATACTCCATTAGCGTCGCTGCCGTCAACCTTGCACCCCGGCGCGGGCATATAGCGGTAAACCGCTTGACTAAAACCCAAAAAGCGCGGAAAGTCCGCGCTCGGGGAAGGGCTATCAAATTGATGTTGCTGGGGGCTCCGGAGGGCTCCCCCTATGGCTAAGGGTAAGGTCAAGTGGTTCAACAACGCCAAGGGTTACGGATTCATACTGCCGGAATCCGGTGAAGGCGACCTGTTCGTCCACTATTCGTCAATCGAGATGGAGGGTTACAAGACCCTCAAAGCGGGCCAGGAGGTCGAATTCGACACCGTGGCAGGGCCCAAGGGGCAGCACGCCGTCAACATACGGCACACGTCCGTCGAACAGGAGGATGGCGGCCCCTCGCCCCCCGAGCCGACGCTGGAGGAAGCATCCGACTCGCTGGAGGAACCATCCGACCAGGTGGAGGAACCATCCGACCAGGCGGAGGACTTGCCCGACCGGGACGGATGACGGGAACCGCCGTCAGCTCATCGCCTCGATGACGGCATCTCCGAACGCGGAACAGCTCAGAAGCGTTGCGCCGTTCATCAGCCGCTCGAAGTCGTAGGTCACCGTCTTGTTCAGAATGGCGCCTTCCATGCCGGAGACGATGAGGTCGGCGGCCTCGCGCCAGCCGAGGTGGCGCAGCATCATCTCGGCGGAAAGTACGAGCGACCCCGGATTCACCTTGTCGAGTCCGGTGTATTTCGGCGCCGTTCCGTGGGTGGCTTCGAACAGCGCGATTTCATCGCCAATGTTCGCGCCGGGCGCGATGCCGATGCCACCGACCTGGGCGGCCAGTGCGTCGGAGATGTAGTCCCCGTTCAGGTTCATGGTTGCCAGCACGTCGTATTCGTCGGGACGGGTCAGTATCTGCTGCAGCATGGCGTCGGCGATCATGTCCTTGATGACGATCGTCTTGCCGGAGCTTGGGTTCTTCAGCCGGTGCCAGGGCCCGCCGTCCAGGGGCTCGGCGCCGAAATCCCGGGCGGCCACCCGGTATCCCCAGTCCTTGAAGGCGCCTTCCGTGAATTTCATGATGTTGCCCTTGTGCACGAAGGTGACCGAGGTGCGGTCTTCGTCGATGGCGTACTGAATTGCCTTGCGCACCAGGCGCTCGGTGCCTTCCACCGAAATCGGCTTGATGCCGATGCCGCAGTGCTGCGGGAAACGAATCTTGTGGACACCCATTTCGTCGCGCAGAAAGGCGATCACCTTGTCGGCTTCCGTCGAGTCCGCCGCCCACTCGACGCCGGCATAGATGTCTTCGGTGTTCTCGCGAAAGATGACCATGTCGGTCTTGTGCGGGGCAACCACCGGGCTGGGAACGCCCTGGAACCACCGCACGGGTCGCAGGCAGACGTACAGGTCGAGTTCCTGGCGCAGGGCGACGTTCAGGGAGCGGATGCCGCCGCCGACCGGCGTTGTCATCGGGCCCTTGATGCCGACCAGGAATTCGCGCATTGCCGCAAGTGTTTCCTCGGGCAGCCACTCGTCCTCGCCGTAGAGTTCCACGGACTTCTCGCCGGAATAGATTTCCATCCAGGATATTTTCCGTTTGCCCGCGTAGGCGATCCGGATCGCGGCATCCACGACCTTGAGCATGACCGGCGTGATATCGATGCCGATTCCGTCCCCTTCGATATAGGGAATGATGGGAGTGTCGGGAACGTTCAGGGAGCTGTCCCCGTTGACGGTGATCTTCTCGCCGTCGGAGGGCACGCGGATGTGCTGATAGGTCATGGAATCTGCTCCTGGCTTCAAGCCGAGAAATTGCGGTGGGTGCGGAAAAGCGCGCGATTATAGCCCAGGGATGCACCAGGCGTCAGACGGAGCAAGGGATTCCCGCCCCCGCGGACAGGGATCAGTTCCGCGGCGATTTCCCGGCGTTCGGGCGCTGTCGCCAGCCCGCCGCCCGGTCGAAGTCCTGCTGTGTGCTTTCGACCCAACCGCTTCCGTGGGGGCCTGTTTCCTTCTTCCAGAAGACCGCGTCGGTCTTCAGGAAATCCATGATGAACTCGCAGGCTGCGAAAGCCTCGGCCCGGTGACCCGATGCACACATCACCAGCACGATCTGGTCCGTTGGCCGAAGCAGCCCGATGCGGTGGATGACCAGGGCGCCGCTCAGATCCCAGCGATCTTCGGCCCTCGCGACGATGGCCTCGATGCTGTCCTCGGTCATCCCGGGGTAATGCTCGAGTTCCAGGTTGGACTCGCCGTCACCGCCCAGGTCGCGGACCAGTCCGATGAAAGCGGCCAGCGCTCCCGTGCCGCCGCCCAGACCGGCGCGCATCCGGCGCCACTCGTCATCGAGGGAGAAGTCTTCGGACTGAATGCGTACCCGTTCCAGGTTCAACCCCCCGTGACAGGGGGCAGGAAGGCCACCTCGTCGCCTGCCTGCAGGTCGACGGCGCCCTCCACCAGTTCACGGTTTACGGCGATGCGCACGTTTTCGGCCAGCAGGGCCGCGTACGCACCCGCATCCAGGCGTTCCTGCAGTTCGGCCATGAGCCCGTCCAGGCCGAACGTCGGACCGGTGTCCGGCAGCAACGGAATCCGGCACTCCGAGCGGCCTGTGGCCTCCCTCAGCGATGCGAAGAACAGTACCCGGATCACACGCCTGCCCCGTCGCGCTGCCAGACGCCGCTCTTGCCGCCCTCCTTGCGGAGCAGGCGCACCTGCTCGACCGCCAGGCCCCGGTCCATGGACTTGCACATGTCGTAGACGGTGAGCGCGGCGATACTGGCTGCAGTCAGCGCTTCCATTTCGACGCCGGTCGCCCCGGTCACCCGGCACTCGGCGGTAATGCGCAGATGACCCGGAGGCACCGCGGTAAACTCGACCGCCACCCAGTTCAGCTGCAGGGGATGGCACAGGGGAATGAGGTCGGCACAACGCTTGGCCGCCTGGATGCCGGCCACCCGTGCGACCGCCAGCACATCGCCTTTTGCTGCCCCCTCTTCCAGGATCGCGGCGAGCGTTTCCGGCTGCATGTTCACCCGTGCCTCTGCAATGGCGATGCGGCGGGTCTCCCCTTTCGGAGAGACATCCACCATGTTGGCTTCACCCTTGGCATTGAGGTGGGAGAGTTTGCCCATGCGCGCGATTATAGCCCGCTGAACGGGTACCGGCCCGGCCCGGGGAACGATAACGGGTACAATACACGCCCCTTTTCCAGACCCCGGGCGCATGGCATGGCGCGCGCATCCATCATCGTCGGGATGTCCGGCGGCGTCGACTCGTCGGTCGCCGCGCTGCTGCTCAAGCAGCAGGGATACGCGGTGA
>JAPOON010000202.1 GCA_026713405.1 Gammaproteobacteria bacterium | reverse complement strand
CTTCCGGACCATGTCTGAAATACCCTACGACTTCGGGGTCGGCCGTTCCGATCCGGGCACATTTCCCACCGACTCGCTCCAGGCACCAGCCCTGGCCGCCATTGAACGGGAAGCCACCGAACTGAACAACTACCCGGGCGGCCTGGGACACGCGGGGCTTCGCCAAGCCATGGCGCGCCGCGAATCGGAGCGCGAGGGTGTGGCGGTGGACCCGGAACACCTTGTCCTCACCAACGGCTCCATGCAGGCTGTGACGCTCTGCGCCGAGGCCCTGCAACAACAGCACGGGGACACGGTTGTCGTGGAGGAGTTTTCCTACCCGGGCACGCTTTCCGCCTACCGGTCGCTGCAGCTGGACATGGTCGGCATTCCCCTGGACGGCGGCGGCATGAAGATGGATGCCCTGGAAGCGGCACTCGTGCAACTCGAACGGCAGGGTCGCCGCCCCAGGTTCATCTACGCCATATCCACCTACCAGAATCCCACCGGATTCGTGATGCCCGCAAGCCGCCGGCTGGAGATGATCGACCTGGCGCGCCGCTTCAACGTGCCGATCGTCGAGGACAACTGCTACGGCGACGTTCATTACGAAGGGCCCGTGGAGCCGGCCATTTACGCGCTGGACGACGACCCTGACCATATCTATCTCTGTTCCCTGTCCAAGATCCTCGCTCCCGGCTTCCGGCTGGGCTACATCCTCGCGCGGCCTCCCATGCTGGAGACCATCCTCGCCCGCCGCCACGATGCCGGCAGCAACACCTTCGCCAGCGCCGTCGTCGCCGAGTTCTACCGCGACGGCATCGACGCCCATGCGGCGGTGACCACGCCGCCGCTCCGCCGCAAGCGCGACCTGGTCTGCGCGCAGCTGCGGGCGACGGCTGCCGATATCTGCGCCTGGTCCGAGCCTCCCGGCGGGCTGTTCGTCTGGGTCCGCGTACCGGAAGACACCGACCTGGCCAAACTGTACGAACTCGCCCTGTCCCGAGGGGTCAACTATCTGCCGGGCGCGGATTTTCACTTCAGGGGCGACGACGCGCCCTATCTGCGCCTCGCCTTCGGACACCTGACCGAAGACAGGATCGAAACCGGCATTCCAATCCTGGCCCGCTGCATCCGGGAAGCGCGCACCAGCAACGAACCCATCGGATTCGAATCTCTGTTCTGAGGGCGGTATCCCTGCAAATCGTGCGCAAGTCCTGCACCCGGGGCCCGGATTGCGAACAAGAGCGCTTGCAAAACCGAGCACCCGGAATATCGGATATCACCAGTCAGCTTGTCTGCAACGGTTTGACTCCGGACCCGGGTGCAATGGTCGGCGGCGCTGCATTCAAGGCATCCATCGCATAACCCGCCGCCTGCACGTAACGGCGCATGAATTCATCCATCTCGTCTTTCGACATGACGTCGTTGATGTCGTCGAAAACGCTGCCGCAGCGTTCGTCTACCATGTTGAGAATCCCGAAGGGACCGGCACCCCGGTTGCGCAGTACAACCCCGGAAATTTCCCTGCATAGACGGTCGTCGTAATCCTTCAGCGCAGCCGCTGTCACACCGTGTTCCAGCATGGCTGCGCCGAGCACCCGCGCATCGACAACAGCCTGGGTCGCGCCGTTGGACCCGGTCGGATACATCGGATGCGCCGCATCGCCCAGCAGGACAACGTTTCCATCCCGCCACGTTGCAACCGGGTCGCGATCGATCATCGGGTATTCGAACACTTCGCCCGCGGCTGACAGGAGTTCCGGCACATCGAGCCAGCCGTAGTTCCAATCCGCGAAATGATGAATGAATTCATCCAGTTCGACCCTGTGGCTCCAGTCGCCCTTCGACCAGCCATCGGCATTGTCCACGGTGATCTCGGCAATCCAGTTGATGGTTGCAAGGCCGGTTTCGGGGTCGGGAGGTGAAATCGGATAGAAGACAAGACGGTGGCGGTGCGTGCCCAGGCCGACAAAAGAGGCGCCGGTTCGAATGGGAACGCCCGGGCTGGTGCCCCGCCACATGATGGCGCCACCCCAGTGAATGGGTGGCTGTCGGGGATGCATCCGGGCCCTTGCGGTCGAATGAATGCCATCGGCAGCAACCAGCAGCGAACCGTCGAATTCAAGAGACCGGTTGTCGCTCGTCTCAACCTGGATGGTCACGCCGGCCTCGTGGTTCCGGTAACCCGTCACCCGGTGGCCCGCGAAAAAACAGCCCTCGCCCAGTCGCGCCACGGTCGTTCGGTACAGGAGCATGTGAAAGTCGCCCCGATGTACCGAGTATTGGGGCCACTGGCATCCGGCTTCGAGGCCCCGGGGTTCCGAATAGATGTCGTTGCCGTTCAGTCCGACCAATGCCCATTCCCGGCATCGCACGCCGATCTGCTGCAACTCGCTGTCCCGCAGCCCCAGATCATAGAGTTCCCTGACGGCACTGGATTGCAGGTTGATGCCCACCCCCAGCGGCTCGAGGTGCGGCACGGCTTCAAATACCAGGCAGGGAACACCAATCTGGTGCAGGGTCAACGCGGTAGCGAGGCCACCGATACCGCCACCGGCAACGAGAACGGGTTTATTCATGAGTCACCGCGGGACTTCAATCACCCGCTCTAATCCTACGACCAACGGTTGTTCCCTGCGCGACCTCGTCCCCGCGTGCCGTGGTGAAGATTCGCATCCAAATCCCCCAAAAGACGCCTAGCCCGCGCCGGAAACTTCCCGCAGTTCAATGGCCAGCGTATCAATATGGCGCCGTGCCGCCATCCACGCTGAGGGCGGCGCCGGTTATTCCCGCGCCCGCGTCCGATGCCAGCAATACCGCAACGGCGGCCACCTCTTCGACGGTGTTGGGTCGCTTCACCGCCGATTCCTGGGCAAAGAGATCGACCATTTCCTCGAACGTGAGGCCCATCGCTTCCGCGGTGGCCGGGCCGTTGTCCTTGATGATGTCCGTGATTACCAGCCCCGGGCAGATGGCGTTGACCGTTACCCCGGCCTCCCCGACTTCCCGGGCCAGCGACTTGGTGAGGCCGTTGACGGCGTGCTTGGCGGCCGTGTAGGCGGTGAACACGGGCTTGCCGATCTTGCCCTCGACGGACGAGATGTTGATGACGCGCCCCCAGCCCTGCGCCAGCATCGGCTGGAGCGCGCGGCGGGTGGCCCAGAACGTCGAGTAGACATTCCACTTCATCGCCAGGTCGAAGGCTGCGTCGGAAAGCTGAACCAGCGGCTGCAGGTCGCCGGCGCCGCCGGCGTTGTTGACCAGCACATCGATACGGCCGAAACGCTCGGCGGTGGCGTCGACGAATCCTTCCACGTCCGCCTGCACCGTCGCATCGCCGGCGATGAACACGCAACGCTCCCCGGCATCGAGTTCTTCCAGTGCACGCCTCGCCCGGGCTTCGCCCCGGGCCATAAGCGCGACCGTAGCGCCCTCGTCAAGAAAGGCGCGGGCTATGCCGAGCCCGATGCCCGCCGTGCCGCCGGTGATGGCGGCGACTTTTCCCTGCAGCTGCACCTCAGTTCCCGAAGTCCCAGGACTCGCCGGCGTGGTAGCGCCTGAGAATGTTCTTGGCGATCAGCACCCGGTGCACCTCGTCCGGCCCGTCGGCGATGCGCAGCGTCCGGGCGCCCTGGTACATGCCGGCCAGCGGCAGGTCGCCCGACACGCCCGCGGCGCCCCACACCTGGATCGCGCGGTCCACCACCCGGTGAAACGCCAGGGGCACGAACACCTTGATCGCGGAGATGTCGGTGCGGGGGTCGGCGCCGCTTTCCATCTTCTCCGCGCAGTGGATGGTCATCAGCCTTGCGCTCTGGATGTCGATGTAGCTGTCGGCGATGAAGCCCTGCATGAACTGCTTCTCTTCGAGTTTCTCGCCGCCGTGCACCTCCCGGGTCATCATCCGCTCCACCATCAGGTCGAATGCCCGCCACATGGAACCGATGGAGTTCATGCAGTGGTACACGCGGCCCGCGCCCAGCCGGTCCTGGGCGGCCCGGTGGCCGGTTCCGGTGCCGCCGAGCTGATTTTCCCGCGGCACCCGCACGTTGTCGTAGACGATCTCGCAGTGGCTGCCGCCCCGGCCCCACACCGGCACCCCGCGCACGATGTTCACGCCGGGCGTGTTTTTGGGCACGATGATCTGGGTCATCTTGTCGTTGCGGCCCCCCGGATCGTCCGGGTCGGAGGTGCGGCACATGACGATGTAGAAATCCGCCGCGAAGCCGTTGGACGTGAACCACTTGTGGCCGTTGATTACCCACTCGTCGCCGTCCAGTTCCGCCCTGGTGGTGATCGAGCGCGGATCGGAGCCGGCGTTGTGGGGCTCCGTCATGGAAAAGGCGGACTGCATGCGTCCCTCGGTGAGCGGCCTGAGCCACTGCTCGTGCTGTTCCGCCGTGCCGTACTTGACCAGGATCTTCTGGTTGCCCGAATTCGGCGCCACCACCCCGAACAGGGAAGCGGCACCGGGGCTGTATGACAGCACCTCGTTCATGTAGGCATGCTGCATGAAGGAAAGGCCCATGCCGCCGAACTCCTTCGGCAGGTGCGGCGCCCAGAGCCTGGCGCCCTTCACCCTGTCCTGAATCTCGTGGCGCAGCGCTCGCGCCTCTTCGACCGTCTCGGCGGACGCCCGTCGGTCTCCCGTCGTCCAGCCCCAGAGCCGATGCTCCACCGGCAGGATGTGTTCGTTGACGATCTCCGCCGTGGACAGCCGGATGTCGTTGACCTCGTTGTCCAGTGCCGGAACCGGCCTGACGTTCATGGCCATGGGCTTGCCCCCTCTGTCTGAATGACTGTGCCGCTAACGCAGGCGCGTGGCGGTCTGTATGACGATATTCTCGACCGGCACGTCGGCCATGCCCTTGCGCCGGTGCGTCTCGCTCAACTCCACCTCCGTGACGGTTTCCATGCCCGCGATCACCTTGCCGAACACGGTGTAGCCCGGCTGCCCGCCCCTGGCATCGAGATAGGCGTTGTCCTTTACGTTGATGAAGAACTGGGCGTCGGCGGAATCCGGGTCCGAGGTGCGCGCCATGGCGAGTGTGCCGCGCGTGTTGGACAGCCCGTTCGAGGACTCGTTGACCACGGTACGTGGGGCTTTCCGGTAGATCATGGCACCGTCGTAGCCCCCCACCTGAATCATGAAACCGGCTATCACCCGGTGAAAGATCAGCCCGTCGTAGAAGTTCTCGTCCACCAGGCGCAGGAAGTTGTCGACGGTCTGCGGCGATTCCGACGGGAAGAGT
>JAPOON010000201.1 GCA_026713405.1 Gammaproteobacteria bacterium | reverse complement strand
CTGGGGGTTCTCATAGATGTCCCGGGGCGTGGCCACCGGAAACAACAGGATGCGCCGCGACACGGCTCCGTCGAACAGCTCCTGCTTGGTATGGGTGCTCATGAACCGTTCGATCACCGGCACCATGCGTTCCATCATCTCCAGGGTAATGGTGCCGTAACCCCATTGGGTGAAATCCAGGCTCTCCATGTAAGGGTCGCCCATGTCCTCGTCGGCCATCCACCTCACGAGGTTGTTGGCACTGGCTCCGGCGCCGGCGCCGCCCGAAAAGAGGAAATTCACGAAGCCGTCGCGGCACTGCCACGTAATACGCATGTAATTGTTGGAACCCGTCTGCCGGTACGAGCCCTGGCGCTTGATGATCGCCCCGTCCAGAGCGTAGCTTTGCGGCGCATTGGCCAGCGCGCGGGCCACCGCCTCCTGGCACGAAACGTCAACATGCTGCCCGTCGCCGGTAAGGGTACGGTGGGCGTGTGCAAGCATCGCCCCGGTGGCCCCGGCCCCGGCGCCGTGCAGGTAGAAATGCGGGAAGCCGACGCGTACCGGCGCGCGCTCGGGATCGCCGGTTACGTACATCAATCCGGCCATGCCGATGCCAACCAGGTCGGGCGCCTGGTAATCGGCATAGGGACCCGACTGTCCGAACGGCGTAATGGATACCACGATGAGGGCTGGATTGATCTCACTGAGTTCGGCGTAGCCGAGACCCAGGGCCGCCAGTTCGCCGGGCGGTGCCGATTCAACCAGAAAGTCGGCGGTCGGCAGCAGGCGCTTCAGCAGCGCGCGCCCGTCGGCGGTGTGGAGATTGAGGGTGATGCTGCGTTTGTTGGTCGCGTAGGACCACCAGAAGAGACTGCTGTCCGGTCCCGGCTCGTCCCTGTAAAAGGGGCCGATGCGCCGCGCCGAACTACCCTCCGGCGGCTCGACCTGGATTACGTCGGCACCCAGGTCGCCGAGGATCTTGCCGCACAGGATGCCGCGCTCATCGCTCAGGTCCAGGACGCGGTAGGGTGCGAGCATGCCTTCCCGGACGGGACCGGACGCCGGCTCACTCGCCACGCCGTGCCTCGACCGCCGGAGCCGGCTCGCCGCATTGCCCCTGCTGGCGCAGGTGGTGGTCCGCCAGTACCAGGGCAACCATGGCTTCCACCATGGGCACGGCGCGGGGCAGAACGCACGGATCGTGGCGGCCCTTGGCGGCCAGCGTGGCGGCCTCGCCGTCGTCCGTGACGGTCTCTTGTTCCTTGGCGATGGTGGCGGTCGGCTTGAAGGCAACGCGCATGAGGAGCGGCTCGCCGATGCTGATGCCGCCCTGCACGCCGCCGGAGTGGTTGGTGCGGGTATGAACCTCGCCGGCGCGCATCTCGAAGGCGTCGTTATGGGCGCTGCCGGTCAACGTGATGCCCCCGAACCCGGAGCCAATCTCGAATCCCTTGGAAGCCGGCAACGACATCAACCCCTTGGCCAGATCCGCCTCCAGCTTGTCGAACACCGGCATGCCCCAGCCGGCGGGCACGCCGCGCGCCACCGCTTCGACTACGCCGCCGAGGGAATCGCCCTG
>JAPOON010000200.1 GCA_026713405.1 Gammaproteobacteria bacterium | reverse complement strand
CGGCGTGCCCCTCGACCTGTACTCCCCCAGGGGGGCCTCGCTGGAAGAGGCCGCCATCCTGCCCCAGGTACTGCTGCCCGATATCGTTATCCAGGCCATTGAGCGGGCGAACGTGCTGCAGCGGTTTGGTACGTAGCGCACCCTAAGCTAATATCCCGCGGTTCGCCGCTCCCGGGAAGGAGGCTATGCCGGTACTGGAATCGACACTCGACGTTCGCGGCGAGGCTTATCAGCGCAACCGTGCAGACATGCTGGAAACGCTGGACGAGATTCAGGGGCTGCTCGATCAGGCGGCAGAAGGCGGCGGGCCCGAAGCCGCGGCACGCCTGGCGTCGCGCAACAAGATGCCGGTGCGCGAACGCATCTCGCACATACTCGACCGCGACTCGCCGTTCCTGGAAATCAGCCCGCTGGCGGCCTGGCGCTCGAACTACACGGTGGGCTCCGGGTTCGTGGTCGGCATCGGGGTCATCGAAGGCGTGGAATGCGTCATTCTCGGCCACGACCCGTCCGTGCGGGCCGGCGCGTTCAATCCGTTCAATGCCAAGAAGCTGATGCGCGGGCTGGAGATCTCCCGCATCAACCGCATGCCCTACGTACAGTTCGTCGAGTCCGCCGGCGCCGATCTCAGGGGCCAGGGCGGCGGCGACCCGGAGGCGGCCATTCGCCGGGAAGTGGATCACTTTGCGGAATCCGGGCGCCTCTTCTACGAGATCACCGAGCTTTCGAAGCTGCGCATACCCACCATCTCCCTGGTGTTCGGCGCCTCGACCGCCGGCGGCGCCTACCAGCCCGGCATGAGCGACTACAACATCTTCGTGAAGAACCAGTCCAGGGTCTTTCTCGGCGGGCCGCCTCTCGTGAAGATGGCCACAGGCGAGGACGCCGACGAGGAGAGCCTCGGCGGCGCGGACATGCACACCCGCGTCTCGGGGCTTGGCGACTACCTGGCCCGGGACGAAATGGACGGCATCCGCATGTGCCGGGAAGTGGTGGCGCACCTGAACTGGCGCAAGCTCGGCCCGGAACCCGACCCGGATTTCGAGGAACCCGTGCACGACCCCGAGGAACTGCTGGGCATCGTCACCAGGGACCTGCGAACGCCTTTCGACATGCGCGAGGTCATCGCCCGCATCGTGGACGGCTCCCGTTTCGAGGAATTCAAGCCCCTCTACGGCCCGACCCTGGTTTGCGGGTGGGCCAGCGTCCACGGCTACCGGCTCGGCATACTGGGCAACAACGGCGCGCTGTTGTCCGAGTCGGCGGAGAAGGCGGCCCAGTTCATTCAGCTGTGCAACCAGGTCGACGTGCCCATCCTGTTCCTGCACAACATCACCGGCTACATCGTGGGCACCGACTTCGAGCAGGGGGGCATCACCAAGAACGGCTCGAAGATGATCAACGCCGTTTCCAATTCCACGGTTCCCCATATCACCGTGATCGCCGGCGCCTCTTACGGGGCCGGCAACTACGGGATGAGCGGGCGCGCTTACGGCCCGCGCTTCACCTACATCTGGCCCTTCGCGAAGATCGCGGTGATGGGGCCGAAGCAGATGGCCGGCGTGATGAGTATCGTTGGCCGGGCGGCTGCGACCCGGCGCGGCCTCGAGTTTGACGAAGAAGCCGACGCGAAGCGCGCCGCAAACGTCGAGCACTGGGCGGAAGAGCGCTCCAAGGGGCTGTACGCCACATCGCGGGTATCGGACGACGGCATGATCGACCCCAGGGATACCCGCCTCGTCATAGCCATGTCCCTGTCGGCCTGCTGCAACAACAGGGTCGAGGGCACCAAGGAGTTCGGCACATGGCGCATGTAGGGGCCATCCGCCCGATTTCCAGGCTGCTTATCGCCAACCGGGGCGAGATCGCCCGACGCATCGTCCGCACGGCCCGCGAACTCGGCATTTCCACCGTGGCGGTATATTCGGACGGCGACGCACATGCCCCCTTCGTCCACGACGCGGACAGCGCCATTGCCCTGGGCGGCCGCACGTCGACGGAAAGCTATCTCGACATCGACAAGGTGCTTGATGCCTGTGCGCGGAGCGGCGCCCAGGCCGTACACCCGGGCTACGGGTTCCTGTCCGAAAACGAAGCATTCGCCCGGGCGGTGTGCGACGCGGGCCTGCGCTGGATCGGCCCGCCGCCCGAAGTCATCGGGCTCATGGGCGACAAGCTGTCGGCCAAACGGCTCATGCGGGAAGCGGGTGTGCCGACACTGCTGGCCATCGAGGTCGATGCACGCACCGACCTCGCCGCTGCCGCCGACCGCATCGGCTATCCCGTGCTGGTCAAGGCAGCGGCCGGCGGCGGCGGACGCGGCATGCGCATCGTCGAACGGCAGGACGACCTGGCCGAAGCGGTGGCGAGCGCCCGCCGCGAAGCGGCCGGCTCGTTCGGCGACGACCGGGTCTTCCTGGAAAAGTGGCTGGACAGTTCCCGTCACGTGGAAATCCAGATCATCGGCGATACCCACGGCAACCTGGTGCACTGTTTCGAGCGCGAGTGCTCCATTCAGCGCCGGCATCAGAAGATCATCGAGGAAGCGCCCTCCCCCGCCATCAACCCGGAGATGCGGGAGCGCATGGGGAACGCGGCCGTCGCCGCCGCAAAGCGACTTGGCTACACCTCGGCCGGCACCGTCGAGTTCCTGGTGAGCGGCAGGGATTTCTGGTTCCTGGAAGTCAACGCCCGGCTCCAGGTCGAGCATCCGGTCACCGAGGAAATCACCGGCAGGGACCTGGTGCGCGAGCAGATCCGCATCGCGGAAGGGGAAGAACTGTCCTTCACACAGGAAGAGCTGACCATCGACGGTCACGCCATAGAGGCACGCCTTTATGCCGAGGACCCGGAGAACGATTTTCTGCCGTCGCCCGGCACCGTGGTCGCCTGGCACCCCTCCTCCGCCGGCAGCGCGCGCTTCGACTCGGGCGTGGAAAGCGGCAGTGTCATCGGCACCGAGTTCGATCCCATGATCGCCAAGGTCATCGCCCATGGGGCGACGCGCCGGGAAGCCGCCTCACGCCTGGCGAGGGCGCTGGAAACCACGCGCATACAGGGTCTCACCACAAACCGGGACTTCCTGGTCGCCGTACTGCGCGCGCCCGACTATCTCGCCGGGGACACCACCACCGATTTCATCGAGCGGGTGGATCCCCCGCGCAGCCGGGAGGTGAACCGGGGCGAGCGCATCGACGCCGCCGTGGCAGCCGTGCTGGAAGGCCAGGCGCGGCGCCGCGCCAGGGCAAAAGTAAACCGCGCGATTCCCAGCGGCTGGCGGAATTCCACCATGCCCATGGAGCGGGTCGACTTCCAGGTCGGCAGCGAGCAGTTGCGCATCGAATACCGTGTGCGCCCGGACCGCCGCTTCCCGGTCGCCGTCGACGGCAGCGAGCGGCTGGTAACCGCCTACGCCTGTGGCGAAGGCAGGGTAGACGTGGACATCGACGGCCGCCGCCTGTCGTTCGCCGTCGACCGGAACGGTGATACCTGGCTCGTGCACGGAGAGAGGGGCGGCATCGAATTGCTGGAACAGCCCAGGTACCCTGTGCCCGGCCTCGAAGACACCGACGGCGGCCTGCTCGCTCCGATGCCGGGCGCAGTACTCGCCACGGAGGTGAACGCCGGCGATGCGGTGACCAGGGGCCAGCTTGTGCTGATCCTCGAAGCCATGAAGATGGAGCACCGCATCACCGCACCCCGCGACGGCACCATCGGTGAACTGTGCGTGGCGGTCGGCGACCAGGTGGAGAACGGCCAGTTGCTGGCGACGCTGATCGACTCGTGACGGGGACAAAGGGCATCGTGCCGGCGACCCGTGGCAAGAGGTACGCCGCCAGCGAATCGCCGGCGGAAGAAACGCCAGGGCGGCCAGGTATCGCCGGCGCCGTATGAACGAATGAAGGGACGGAAACGGGAGCAATGAACATGGGCGGCACGGAAGCGACCCTCTACGATATCAGGCAGGGGGCCGCCTGGATCACCTTG
>JAPOON010000199.1 GCA_026713405.1 Gammaproteobacteria bacterium | reverse complement strand
GCCTCGATATGCTTCGCGCGCAGGTACTCGCCCAGCGACTTGGCCTGCTTGTCCAGCCGGTTGTTGGACACGGCGCCGGTCCCGAGAATGCCCTTGATGTAGAAATTCATCGCCTTGAGGTTCGGCATGTCGTGGCGTTCCACCTCGAAGGGGGCCATGTCGGGCAGCAGGCGCTTGAACTCGTCGACCGTGAGGTATTCGTACAGAAAGCCGTAGGCATCGTCGCTGCGTGCCCAGACGCCGCAGTTCGCATTGCCGCCCTTGTCGCCGGACCGGGTTCCGAACAGGCGCCCGAACGGAATGCGGGCGCTTGTGCCCTCCGGACGCGGAGGGATGTCCACGGGCATCTGCTGGTAGTACATCTCTTCCAGGTCCAGGCGCTGTGTGGGCAGCACCTCCACCTCGCCGCCGTCGACGTGCACCCGCTCGGCCACCTTGCCGCTGTCGATCAGCGCGGGCCAGTGGATGATGGCCGGGGCGCCGTTGACCCCGGCGCGGCCGAGGCCGGCATTGCCCGGAATGCCGGCAAGCCCCAGCTCGATGACCTTGGCGCTGAACAGGCGACCCACCTTCTTCGGGTCGGCGGTGGTCACGGTGATGCGCAGGATGGCGTGGGCCTCCTCGTTGCTGTCCGGGTCTTCCTTGTCGGTGCGCGCGAGCTGAATGTCCACGTCGTCGAACTGCTCCCGGCCGCCGAGGTTGTGGAATATCTGATCGATGTGGATTTCCGCTTTCTTCTCAATGTCTAGGCCGGTGAGCAGCACCTCGACACTCTGCTTGCAGGGGCCGAGGGTGTTGAAGCAGACCTTGTGCGTGGGCGGCGGGCTGCTGCCCCGGCAGCCGCTGACCCGCACCCGGTCCGGGCCTGCCTGCTCGATGTTCATGGTGTCGAAATGGGCGACGACATCGGGGTTGTAGTAGGCGGGCGTGGAGATTTCATAGAGGAGTTGCGCCGTTACCGTACCCACGGAGACCAGCCCCCCGGTGCCGGGATGCTTGGTGATGGTGAAGCTGCCGTCCGACTCGATTTCGGCGATGGGGTAGCCGACGCCCCGGAAACTCGGCACTTCCTCGAAGAACGAATAGTTGCCGCCGCAGCATTGGGCGCCGCACTCGATGATGTGGCCGGCGGCCAGAGCCCCTGCCAGGGCGTCGTAGTCGTTGCGGCTCCAGTTGAATTTCCACGCGGCGGGGCCGATGACCACGGCGGCATCGGTGACACGGGGGCAAATTACGATGTCGGCGCCCCGGTCGAGCGCCTCCTTGATGCCCCAGCCTCCGAAGTAGACGTTGGCGGTCAGCACTTGCTGCTGCGCATCCTTCAGCGCCACGCCCGTATCGAGGTTGGTGAACGCCTCGCCCCGGCCTTGCAGGCTGTCCAGGTCGTCAAGCAGGTTGTCGCCGTCGACGTAGGCCACCTTGGCGGGCACGCCGAGTTCGTCGAGGATCTTTTCCACCTCGGCGGCCATGCCCTTCGGATTCAGCCCTCCGGCATTGGTGACGATCTTGATGCCCCGCTCGTGGCAGGTCGCCGCCACGTCCCGCACCTGCTTCAGGAAGGTGCCGACGTAGCCCAGGTGCTCACCCCGGGTCTGTACCTGGTTGTAGAGGATGGACATGGTCAGTTCGGCCAGGTAGTCGCCGGTCAGCACATCGATGGGGCCGCCTTCGACCAGTTCCCGGGCCGCGGCCAGGCGGTCGCCGTAGTAGCCGCTGCAGTTCCCAATGCGAATGATGTCGCTCATGTCGTATCTTCCTCCGTTTGCCGGGTCCAGGCAGGCGCCCGCTTCTCCCGGAATGCCGCCATGCCCTCCGCGGCTTCCTCTCCGTTGAACATGCGCGCGCTCCAGGTCGTCGTCTCGGCGAAGCCGTCGGCGATGGACATTTCCGGGACGCGCCGCACGAGTTTCTTGCACTCCACGACCGCCGTGGGCCCACCCAGGGCGATCATGTCGATCTCTTCCTGGACGGCGTCGACCAGGCGATCTGCGGGAACGGCCCGGTGCGCAAGGCCCATCGCAACGGCCTGGGCACCGTTGAACCGTTCCCCGGTGAGAAACAGCTTCATGCCGTGGTGGGCGCCGAGCTTGCGCAGGCACACCACCGAGATGACCGCTGGAATGACGCCGATGCGCACTTCGCTGAAGCTGAACGGCGCATCTTCGACACACACGGCGATGTCAGCCGCCCCGACCAGACCCAATCCCCCCGCGAAGGCGGCGCCGTTGACGGCGGCGATCACGGGCTTGGGGCTTTCCAGGATGGCGGTCAGTACATCGGGGTAGGGGACCGCCATGGCGCCGGGCGCGGCCTTGCCGGGCGGATTCTTCAGGTCGGCCCCGGAACAGAACGCGGGAGGCTTGCCGGTGATCACGATCGCCCGCGCGGCATCGTCCGCATTGGCAGCCGCGAGATGATCGTAGAGTTCCGACACCAGTACATTGGAGAGCGCGTTGCGCCGCTCGGGCCGGTTCAAGGTGATCCAGGCGGCCCCCTGCCTGACATCGTAAAGGGTCGCTTCCGTACCGCCCATTTTCATTACTCCCGTTCCCGTCCCTTCATTCGTTCAGACCGCGCCGGCGGCACGTTGCCGTCCGGGCGCTGCGCCCGCGGCGTCCCGCTTGCCACGGGCTGCCGGCCCCATGCCCGCTGTCCCCGTCACGAGTCGATCAGCGTCGCGAGCAACTGACCGTTTTCCACCTGGTCGCCGACCGCCACGCACAGTTCACCGATGGTGCCATCGCGAGGTG
>JAPOON010000198.1 GCA_026713405.1 Gammaproteobacteria bacterium | reverse complement strand
GAGCCGGGCACGCAGTTGACCATGCGGACGTTCCATAGCGGCGGTGCGGCGTCGCGGGCCACCGCCATCGACAACATTCAGGTCAAGCACGGCGGTTCGGTTCGGTTGCACAACCTGAAAACGGTTCAGCGCAGTTCCGGAGAACTGGTCGCCGTGTCCCGCTCCGGAGAAATTGCCGTTGCCGACGACCACGGCCGGGAGCGCGAACGCTACAAGCTGCCCTATGGCGCGGTGATCTACGTTGCCGACGGCGAGCCGGTGGAAGCCGGCCAGATGATCGCGCAGTGGGACCCGCATACCCATCCGATCGTCACCGAGGTGGAGGGTACGGTCGAGTTCCAGGAAATGGAGGAACGCCTGTCGATCAACCGTCAGACCGATGAACTCACCGGATTGACCAACATTACCGTTCTGGACCCGAAAGACCGCCCCAGCGCCGGCAAGGACCTGCGGCCCGCGGTGCAACTCCTGGACGGGCAGGCCAACAAGGTCATGCTGCCGGGCAGCGATGTTCCGGCGCACTATTTCCTGCCGAGCGATGCCATTCTGAACCTGGAGGACGGCGAAAAGGTCGGGATCGGCGACATCGTTGCCCGCATTCCCCAGGAAGGGTCCAAGACCAGGGATATCACCGGCGGTCTGCCGCGCGTGGCGGACCTGTTCGAGGCACGCAAGCCCAAGGAGCCCGCGATACTGGCCGAAGCTACGGGCACGGTCAGCTTCGGCAAGGAAACAAAGGGCAAGCGTCGTCTCGTGATCCTGCCGCCGGACGGCGACCCGGTGGAAACGCTGATTCCGAAGTGGCGCAACATCGGCGTCTTCGAAGGCGAGCATGTCGAGAAGGGCGAGGTGGTCTGCGACGGGCCGCCGAACCCACACGATATCGTGCGTCTGAAAGGCGTGGAGGAGTTTGCCAAGTACATCATCAACGAGATCCAGGAGGTATACCGGCTGCAGGGCGTGACCATCAATGACAAGCACATCGAGGTTATCGTCCGGCAGATGCTGCGCAAGATCGAGGTGGTCGATTCCGGCGATTCCGATCTCATTCGCGGTGAGCAGCTGGAATACACGCGGATGCTCGAAACCAATGAAGGGCTCGCGGAGGAAGGCAAGCTGCCGGTGGAGTATCAGCGCATTCTGCTGGGCATCACCAAGGCATCGCTCGCCACCGAGTCGTTCATATCGGCGGCTTCCTTCCAGGAAACCACGCGCGTGCTCACCGAGGCGGCCGTTACCGGCAAGCAGGACTATCTGCGGGGCCTCAAGGAGAATGTGGTTGTGGGCAGGCTGATCCCGGCCGGTACCGGGCTGACCTATCACAGCGACCGCAAGCGTCGGCGTGCGGAAGAGGCTGCCGATCGCCTGGCCAAGGAACAGGGAGCGACGGCGGACGAGATAGAGGCCGCACTGTCCGAAGCCCTGAGTTCGAGCCAGTGAGGCAGCGAACGATTGCGGGCAGAGGAAGTGAACTATAGAATCCCGCCCCCCCACGGTTTCCGTGGGGCTTAGAACTACAGAATCCGGCCCCCTCATTTCGGTGGGGGCAGGAAGCCGTCTGGTAACGGAGGCACGGTGGCAACGATAAGCCAATTGGTCAGAAAACCACGAAAACGCAAGGCGCGGAAAAACATCGTTCCGGCCCTGCAGGGCAGTCCGCAGAAGCGGGGCGTCTGCACGCGTGTGTACACCACCACGCCGAAGAAGCCCAATTCGGCACTGCGCAAGGTCTGTCGGGTGCGGTTGACCAACGGCCACGAGGTCACGTCCTACATCGGCGGCGAAGGCCACAACCTCCAGGAACACTCGGTGATCCTGATCCGCGGCGGCCGCGTCAAGGATCTGCCGGGGGTCCGGTATCACACGGTACGGGGCACACTGGATACGTCCGGCGTCTCCGACCGCAAGCAGGGCCGTTCCAAGTACGGAGCCAAGCGCCCGCGCTGAGCCCGCATTTTATCCCGACGAGGCTGGGCCGCGGCCCGGCGAACAACGAGGAGCGGTGACCGGGCGGGTACCTGACCTGTTCGACAACCGCTATCCGCGAACAAGAGGAATAGTAAGGCCCCGGATCGAATCTCGGGGATGAACCTGAAGCAAGGAGCGAAACATGCCAAGACGCCGAGTCGTTGCCAAGCGGGAGATTCTCCCCGACCCGAAATACCACAATCAGACCGTCGCCAAGTTCATCAACCACGTCATGGTGAGCGGCAAGAAATCCGTCGCGGAACGCATCGTCTATGGGGCGCTCTCCCGCATCGAGGATCGCGGCAAGGTCGATCCCGTGGAAACCTTCGAGAAGGCGCTCGAGGCGGTTGCGCCCTTCGTCGAGGTGAAGTCCCGGCGCGTCGGCGGGGCCACCTACCAGGTACCCGTGGAAGTTCGCCCCTCTCGCCGCCAGGCGCTGGCCATGCGCTGGCTGGTGGATTGTGCCCGCTCCCGAGGTGAGAAGACCATGGCGTTGCGTCTCGCCGGCGAACTGCTCGATGCGGCTGACGGCCGCGGCACCGCTGTCAAGCGGCGGGAGGACACGCATCGCATGGCGGAAGCGAATCGGGCATTCGCTCACTACCGCTTCTGATCCTCAGTCTCCTCCTGTAACCCCAGCGTACCCGGAAAGCGCCGATGGCTCGTGAAACTCCCATTAACCGGTATCGGAATATCGGCATCGTGGCGCACGTCGATGCGGGCAAGACCACAACTACCGAGCGGGTCCTTTTCTATACCGGGCTCTCCTACAAGATCGGCGAAGTGCACGACGGCGCGGCGGTCATGGACTGGATGGAGCAGGAGCAGGAACGGGGCATCACCATCACGTCCGCGGCTACCACCTGCTTCTGGCAGGGCATGAACCAGCAGTACGAGCGCCATCGCGTAAACATCATCGATACACCCGGGCACGTGGACTTCACCATCGAGGTGGAGCGCAGCCTGAGGGTCCTGGATGGAGCCGTGGTCGTTTTCTGCGCCACGTCCGGTGTCGAGCCGCAGTCGGAGACCGTCTGGCGCCAGGCCAACCGGTACGAAGTCCCGCGCATCGTATTCATCAACAAGATGGACCGGGCCGGCGCCGACTTCCTGCGCGTTGTGGGGCAAATTGAGGACCGCCTGGGTTCGAGCCCGGTGCCCGTGCAACTGGCCATCGGCGCCGAAGAGAACTTCAAGGGCGTCGTCGACCTCGTGCGCATGAAGGCGATCTACTGGAACGAACAGGATCAGGGCCTCACCTACGAACTGGCGGATATCCCGGAAGCCCTGCGCGCGGAAGCGGAGCAATGGCGCGAGCGGATGCTCGAGAGCGCGGCGGAGGCGAACGAGGAGTTGATGGACAAGTACCTCGAAGAGGGCGACCTCGAAGAGGACGAAATACGCACCGGGCTGCGTATACGCACCCTGGCCAACGAGATCGTGCCGGCCCTCTGCGGCACGGCGTTCAAGAACAAGGGCGTGCAGGCCATGCTCGATGCGGTCATCGACTACCTGCCCAATCCGACGGAGGTGAAGGCCATCGACGGGGTGCTCGAGGATGGCGAAACCCGCGAGACACGCCCGTCGGACGATGACGCGCCATTTGCCGCACTGGCCTTCAAGATCGCGACGGACCCGTTTGTCGGTACGCTGACCTTCTTCCGTGTCTATTCCGGCGTGCTGAACTCGGGAGATCAGATCTACAACCCGGTGAAGAGTCGGCGCGAGCGGGTCGGCCGGATGGTTCAGATGCACTCCAATTCCCGCAACGAGATCAAGGAAGTGCGGGCGGGCGACATCGCCGCGGCCATCGGCCTCAAGGACGTGACCACCGGCGATACGCTTTGCGACCAGACTGATCGGATCACCCTGGAACGCATGGATTTCCCCGAACCGGTCATATCCGTCGCCGTCGAGCCCAGGTCGGTGCCGGACCAGGAGAAGATGTCCATTGCGCTCTCCAAACTCGCCCAGGAAGACCCCTCTTTCCGGGTGGCGACGGACGAGGAGTCGGGCCAGACCATCATCTCCGGCATGGGGGAACTGCACCTTGACATCATCGTTGACCGGATGAAGCGCGAGTTCCGGGTCGAGGCCAACATCGGCAAGCCCCAGGTTGCCTATCGCGAAACGATCCGCTCCGTAGTGGAGTCCGAGGGCCGATTCGTGCGTCAGACGGGCGGTCGCGGGCAATACGGGCATGTCTGGGTGAAGTTCGAGCCGTATCAGGATGGCGAAGACCACTACGAGTTCGTCGACAAGATCGTTGGCGGCGTCGTGCCGAAGGAGTACATCTCCGCGGTCGACAAGGGCATCCAGCAACAGATGCAGAACGGCGTTCTGGCCGGCTATCCGCTGATCGATCTGCGCGCCACTCTCTACGACGGGTCGTATCACGAGGTCGACTCTTCCGAGATGGCGTTCCGTGTCGCGGGATCCATGGCGCGGCGCGAAGGCGCGCTCAAGGCGAGGCCGGTGCTTCTCGAACCGGTGATGGGCGTTGAGGTCGTGACCCCGGAAGATTACATGGGCGATGTGGTTGGGGACCTGAGCCGGCGTCGGGGCATCATCGGCGGCATGGATGAAAACCCTGCGGGCAAGATCATCCGTGCCGACGTTCCGCTCGCCGAGATGTTCGGCTATGCGACCGATCTCCGCTCGGCCACACAGGGGCGAGCGACCTATACGATGGAGTTCTCGAAGTACGCCGAAGTACCGGAGCGTATCGCCGAAGGCATCATCAACAGATAGCGCTTCCCGGCGGCGCCTTGGCCGGGCGTACGCCCTGTTGCGGCACTGGTTTTGCGTCTGTATAGTTCGCCCTCCCGATTTTTCGGGGGTTCTTTAACAGGAGAGCGTCCAACCCGGCGACCTGGCTGGCTTGGGCGATTTTTTAATAGGGTTTGGAGTCCGTCTTGGTTCAGAACCAGCGCATCCGTATTCGGTTGAAGGCGTTCGATCACAAGTTGATCGATGTCTCGACCCAGGAAATCGTCGAAACGGCGAGAAGGACCGGCGCCCAGGTCAAGGGGCCGATTCCCCTGCCGACGCGCAAGGAGCGGTTCACGGTCCTGATTTCGCCGCACGTCAACAAGGATGCCCGCGACCAGTACGAGATCCGAACCCACAAAAGACTCCTGGACATTCTGGAGCCCACCGAGAAAACCGTGGATGCGCTGATGAAGCTCGATCTCGCGGCGGGGGTGGAAGTACAGATCAGCTTGAACTGAAAACGCCGGCTCTTTCAGCTGGCGTTTTTGCGCGTGCGGGCACTAGTCCCCGCGCCGACAGGGCCCCGACAGGGGGCCGATGAAGAAATTTGTGGCCGTTTGTCCGTACCGGGGTATGGGCAGACGGCCTCGGCTATGCGCGGAGCCAGGCCGGCGCGGGAACGCCGTCAGTAATGACCGTTCCGGTGCAAGGCAGCTTTGCAGCGAAGGAACAGAGAACCGAGCCATGGCAATTGGCATCGTCGGCAGAAAGAGCGGAATGACGCGGGTATTCACCGAGGCGGGCGCATCGGTGCCCGTTACCGTTATCGAGGTGGAGCCCAACCGGATTGTGCAGGTCAAGACGCCGGAGGTGGACGGCTACACCGCGGTACAGGTGACTGCCGGCCAGAAGGCCCGGCCCAAGAAGCCATTGGCGGGGCACTTCGCCAAGGCGGGCGCCGGCGCCGGGCGGGGTCTCTGGGAATTCCGCGTCGATGCAATCGACGGCGAGTTGAACCCGGGTGCGGAATTCGGCGTCGAGCAGTTCGAAGCCGGCCAGAAGGTCGATGTTCGCGGAGTCTCCAAGGGCAAGGGGTATGCAGGGACGATCAAGCGCTGGAATTTCAGCGGTCAGGACAACTCCCACGGCAACTCCGTCTCCCACCGGGCGCCCGGCTCCATTGGCCAGTGCCAGACTCCCGGCCGCGTATTCAAGGGCAAGAAGATGGCTGGCCAACTCGGCAATGTCCGGGTGACCACCCAGAATCTGGAGGTCGTACGGGAGGATACGGAACGCAACCTGCTGCTGATCAAGGGCGCCGTGCCCGGCCCGGCAGGGGGCGATGTCCACGTCCGGCCTGCGGTCAAGCGGAGTCGACGGCAATGAACCTGAACCTCAAGGCCGGCGGCAGTGTCGAGGTATCGGAAACCGCCTTCGGCAGGGAATTCAACGAGCCGCTCGTTCACCAGGTGGTAACCGCCTTTCTGGCGGGAGCGCGCCAGGGCTCCAGGGCCCAGAAGTCCCGGTCCGAGGTGCGTGGCGGTGGACGCAAACCCTGGCGCCAGAAAGGCACCGGCAGGGCCCGGGCGGGCACCATTCGCAGCCCCATCTGGCGCGGTGGCGGCGTGACCTTTGCCGCCAAGCCCCAGAGCCATGCCCAGAAGGTGAATCGCAAGATGTATCGCGGTGCCATGCGGTGCATTCTGTCTGAACTGATTCGCCAGGACCGCCTCGTCGCCATCGATTCCTTCCGCGTAGATTCCCCCAAGACCAAGTCCCTCCTGCAAAAGATCAAAGACCTCGAAGTGCCCCTCAGTCCAGGCGCGGGCGGCAACGGCAACCTCCTCGTCGTCGCTGAAGAGGTCGATGAAAACCTCTTTCTCGCGGCGCGAAATCTCAGGCATGTCGATGTGCTGGAGGTGGACGGCGTGGACCCGGTGAGCCTGATCGGCCATGAGCGCGTGCTGGTAACGGTTGCCGCGCTGAAACGCCTCGAGGAGGCGCTGGCATGAACACGGAACGCCTCTACAGGGTGCTGCTCGAACCGCATATCTCGGAGAAGGTCTCGATTCTCGGGGACGACAGCAATCAGTACGCCTTCAAGGTGGCCCGTAATTCCACCAAGGCGGAGATCAAGGCTGCGGTGGAGACGATCTTCGGGGTGAACGTGGAGGGCGTCTCCACGCTCAACGTGCGGGGCAAGGAAAAACGGTCCTGGCGGGGCATCTCACGAAAGAAGAGCTGGAAGAAAGCCTATGTGCGGGTCGCTTCCGGCCAGGAACTCGATTACATGGTGACGGACTGATGGCGGTACTCAAGGCCAAACCCACTTCGCCGGGCCGGCGCTTCGTCGTCAAGGTCGTGAACCCGGAACTGCACAAGGGCAAGCCGTACAAGGGGCTGCTCCACAGCAAGAGCAGTTCCGGCGGGCGCAACAATGCGGGCCGTATCACTACCCGGCACCGTGGCGGGGGGCACAAGCGCCGAATTCGCATCGTCGACTTCAAGCGGGACAAGGATGGCGTGCCCGCGGTGGTCGAACGGCTGGAATACGATCCCAACCGGACGGCCAATCTCGCGCTGTTGAAGTATGCCGACGGCGAACGGCGCTACATCATTGCGCCCCGTGGCGTGCGTGCCGGCGACCCCATCCAGAGCGGCAGCAGTGCGCCGATTCGTCCGGGCAACGCCATGTCATTGCGCAACATTCCCGTGGGCAGCGTCATCCATTGTGTTGAACTCAAGCAGGGCAAGGGCGCCCAGCTCGCGCGCAGTGCGGGCACCTCGGCCCAGTTGGTCGCCCGGGAAGGGGCTTATGCGACGTTGCGCCTGCGTTCGGGTGAAATGCGGCGCGTCCGCGCGGACTGCCGGGCCACACTGGGCGAAGTGGGCAACAACGAGAACAACCTGCGCTCCCTGGGCAAGGCCGGCGCGAAACGCTGGCGCGGCATCCGTCCCACGGTGCGCGGCGTAGCCATGAACCCGGTCGACCATCCCCACGGCGGTGGCGAGGGCAAGAGTTCCGGCGGCCGCCATCCGGTAACGCCCTGGGGCGTGCCGACCAAGGGACACAAGACCCGCGGCAACAAGCGTACGGACAAACTGATCGTGCGGCGCCGGGGCAGGAGGTAAACCATGTCCAGATCGTTGCGCAAAGGGCCGTTCGTCGATCTGCACCTGATGAACAAGGTGGAAAGTGCCGTCCGCAAGAACGAGAAGCGACCGATCAGGACCTGGTCGCGCCGTTCCATGATCCTGCCGGACATGGTGGGGCTCACCATTGCGGTGCATAACGGGCGGCAACACATCCCCATCTACATCAACGAGGAGATGGTGGGACACAAACTGGGCGAATTCGCGCCGACTCGCACCTACCGCGGACATGCCGCGGACCGCAAGGCACGGCGCTAGGAAATTCGCATGCAGGTCAGTGCAACAGCAAGACGGCTCCGGGTTTCTCCACGCAAGGCGCGCCTCGTGGTCGACCTGGTGCGTGGCATGCCGGTGGGTGCGGCGCTGGACGTGCTGGCGTTCAGCACGCAGAAGAGCGCCGGCCTGGTGCGCAAGGTACTCGAGTCGGCGATCGCCAATGCGGAAACCAACGAGAACGCGGACATCGACGAGCTGAAAGTAGCGGAGATCTACGTAACCAAGGGAGTCACCATGAAGCGGATCAAGCCCCGCGCCAAGGGACGCGCCGACCGCATCTTCAAGCGCAGCTGTCACGTGACCGTGACGGTGACGGACGAGTAGTTCGCATGGGTCAGAAAGTACATCCGACGGGCAT
>JAPOON010000197.1 GCA_026713405.1 Gammaproteobacteria bacterium | reverse complement strand
CGGGCGGCGGCACGAACCGAGCCGCAGCGGGCTACGGCCGAAAAGAATTTGAAATCGTCCCAATCCATGTGCGACCCCGAATGCCAGGAATTTCGACCGGAGGATCAACTTCAGTCCCGCGCTTGATAGCACTTGCGTTGCAAATATGCAACGGTACGTTGCGTTACTTGAGGTTGCATTTGATGTTACCAAAAGTAACATAGGGGCCGTTGACTAAAGTTGACTGCAGCCCTCTCCACCTCGGAGAGACAAGCTGCACCCGGAGGGATACCCGACTTCCTTCCCTCCCCTCCCATCCCAGCGGGTATCCCTCTAACTTTCCCCCGGCCGCGGCCGTTCCCCCGTTGAATGCCTTCAGTCGCAGCGTTCCGCCGGCAACAGCGTGCCGCTGCGTTCGAACACCTCCTCCGGCACGCCTGACGCCTTCTTCAGCGCGACATCGCGATCCCACGGGCTGTCGATGGCTGCGATCGAATTCGCCTGCGTCCAGCCGATGCGTCCGATGTGGTAGTAGGGGGATACCAGCGGAAAGAACTGCAGGGGCCAGTCGGTACCGTAAACCAGCCGGGGGACGAGGCCGGGCACGTCGAGCGCGCGCCCGAGGTAACCAAGCCTGTTGATCTGGGTGAGGCTGGAGATGTCCGCGTAGAGGTTCGGGTGGCGCTCGAACAGCGGCAGGATGCGCTCGAAGTTGTCGACGCCGTCGGTGTCGCCGGCGGCGGCGATGTGCGCGGCGATCACCGTGACCCCCAACGAGAGGGGCAGGGCAAGGCGCAGGGGGTCGCCGAGGTCGTCGTCGGCGCTTGCGAACGAGCGCTCCCTTCCCGCATGGCTCAACAGCGGCAGGCCAAGCGTAACCAGCGCCCGGTAGAACGGTTCGAGTTCCGGGTCTGCCGGGTCGATGTGCATGATGTTGGGAATCCACTTGACGAGGAGAGCGCCGTCCGCCTTGACGTGTCGCAGTCGTTCGACGGCATCGCGACGATACGGATTGACGCTGGCGCCGAAACAGAGATTCCCGTACCGGGCCGTCTCGGCGGCGACGAAATCGTTGGGCACATAAACCTGCGTGGCGCTCCGGTCGAGGTTTCCCGCTGCGTCGATCGCACCGTCCATCGCCAGCACAACCGCTCTCGAGACCGTGCGTGAACGCGCCACGGATTCGCTGATGCGGGCAATGACGACGGCATCGCCCTGTTCTTCGAGTTCCCGTTCGCTGACGCCGAACGCGCGCAGATAGATGGGAAAGCGAAGATTCCCGCGCATCGCCTCGTTGACAAAGGCGCCGCTGTCGCCGGCGCCGATGCCCGCCGTATGCACATGCATGTCCAGATAACCGGCGGCGGCGGTCTCCGGAGCTGCAAAATGCATGAGAAGAGACGCCAGCCAGACCAGATGCCGGTTTTCCGCGAGTGCGCTTTTCATGTCTTCTGCTCCCGATCGAACCAGGCAGCAGCGACTTCCATCGTGGCGCGCAGACCGGCAAAGATCGGCCGCCGCAGGTTACCGATGCAAATTTCCCGACGATCTATGTAAACGATTGTAAATCAATAAAACATTGAATTTAAACGAATATTTTCAAGGCCCACGCAGCTACCAGCGTTCAATCCGCCAACGAGAATTCCACTGCGCGGCGCCGTTCGACGCGCCACGAATGAAACAACCGGAAATCAGGATTGACAACCCCATAGGTAATTTGGTCATATGCACAACGGGGGAGGAAAGGGAGAACGCGCGGCGTTTCTCCTGATCCAAAAACGGCCGGGTTATCCCGGCCGTTTTCTCGTCTGAAACCCGCGTTTCCAGCAATCGCCTGTGCCGACGGACCGGTGCGGACGGGTTCGGGCAGTCGGCGCCCCGCACCACCTTGCGGCCGCCATTCGACCTCGGCGGCCGCAATCACTCCCGGTTCCCACGTTCCGCAATCAATCGCGCCCTCGCCAGTTCAATCGCCTCGCCGTAAACCTGTTCATGGATTTCCAGCGGGTGATCGTCGAACCGTGAGTAGTATTCTTCAGCCGACGGGGGCGCAAACGCCGGGATCTGTGCAACCAGTTCGGCGTACCGGGGGCCCCCGTGTCGCTGCCGTCCCGCCTCGTCGGCACCGAACCCGTACAGGCGGCGGAACTCCCCGGCATCCTCGCCGGCGATTTCCTCGATCGCCCGGAAGTATGCAGCCTTGCGCATCGCCTCCCGGTAATCCTTCTCGAAGGACTTCACCTCCGCTTCGTACTCGGACTCACTGGGCAGGCGCTCCCGGTACAGGCCTTCGAGCGTTTCCTGCGGGAATTCGAACCCGGACGCCTCGAGATGCTCCAACGCCATACGCCGGTACGCAAGCCCAATCTCGGCCTCCGTGCCCATCGGTCCTGTCGATTCATCCGCCATCAGCATTCTCCTTGCGGCTGCAAGCCGACATGGGTATCACGCACGCGTCTGAACGCCCTTGCGTAAACCTCGCGGTGACAACCCTTGTACATGGCCTATGACGCCGGCATTCGAATAGAACTCTGAAGTTCAGACCATCGCACGAAACGCCAGTTCCATCGACACCGTCGCAAACGGCCGACGCCCATCCGACCAGGCTGAACCGACCCATCGCCTTACTGTCAAAATTTACCGCGACCGGATGGTCCCAGAGCCAGCAGCCTGGCCCGTCAGGCGTGGAACACCGCCTTGGTTATCGAGAAGCGAAAGGATTTGCCGTCAATCTCTGCATCCACCTCGCTGTCGATGAACTCGTCCCGCTCGAAGGTGGTGCACAGGGTTTCCCGCATGATGTAGTCGCGGTGTTCACCCGCCGCGACCAGCAGTTCCCCGTCGCCATCGAAGCGCAGGACAATGCGGTCGGTGACGTTCAGCCCCTTGTCCTTGCGCGCCCGCTGCACCCGGTTGACGATCTCGCGGCTGTACCCGCCGCGCACCAGCGATTCGTCCAGGGTGCAGTCCAGGGCGACGCCGATGAACCGGTTCGACACGGTTTCCGTACCGGGCCGCGCCTGTTGCAGAACCCGGATCTCGTCCGGGCCGAAGCGCTCGCCGTTCAGCTCTATGGCGCCGCCCGCCTGCAAGGTGTCGATGTCGACGCCTGACAGCGCTTCGATGAGTTTCTGGAACTCGCGCATGCGCTTGCCGAGCCGCTTTCCGAGTACCGGGAAATTGGGTTTGGCCACCCGCTCGATATAGCGCTGTTCGTCGGTTTCGTAGACGACATCCCGCACGTTGAGTTCCGCCCTGACATAGGTTTCCAGCCTCTCGAGTTGCTCGAGCAGGCCGGCATCGCGGTTAATGATCACCAGTTCCCTGAGCGGCGTGCGCAGCCCGATCCTCACTTCCTCGCGCTTCTGCCGCCCGAGCAGTATGACCTGCTGCATGCGGTTCACCGCCCGTTCGAGTTCCGGCTCGATGAGGCTCTCCTCCGGGTCCGGGTAATCGCACAGATGCACCGAATCGGGCTTCGGGGGGCGGTTGCCGAGGCTCGCCAGTTCCCGGTAAAGGTGGTCGGCCAGGAAGGGAGCGAACGGCGCCATCACCAGGCTCAGCCCCCGCAGCGCCGTGTAGAGCGTACTGTAGGCAGCGATCTTGTCCGCGGTGATGTCCTCGCCCCAGAAGCGGTTCCGGTTCAGGCGGATGTACCAGTTGGTCAGTTCCTCGATGAACTCGAACAGCGCCGGCACCACGTTGTAGAGGCGGTAGGCATCCATCTCCCGGGCAACATTGCCCTTGAGGGTCTGCAGCCGGGACAGTATCCAGCGGTCGAGCACGTTGTCGCCAAGGTGGTCGCCCTTCTCCGGCGACCAGTCATCGATCTCGGCATAGGTTTTCAGGAAGGAGAAAGCGTTGTACCAGGGCAACAGGGCCCGGCGGGTCATGTCGCGCACGCCCTTGTCGGCGAAGCGCTGCTCCTCGCCGCGCACCAGGCCGGAGTTGATGAGGTAGAGCCTGAGTGCATCGGCGCCGTAGGTCTCCATCAGGTCGTCGGGCGGCGTGTAGTTCCTGAGCCGCTTCGACATCTTCTTGCCGTCGCCCGCCATGACCATGCCGTTGACGATCACGTTGCGGAAGGCGGGCTTGTCGTAGAGCGCGGCCGCCAGCACGGTGAGCGTATAGAACCAGCCCCGGGTCTGGTCGAGCCCCTCGGAGATGAACTCCGCCGGGAAGGCCGCGGCGAACACGTCGGCGTTCTCGAACGGATAGTGCAACTGGGCATAGGGCATGGAGCCCGACTCGAACCAGCAGTCGAGCACCTCCGGGATGCGGCGGTAGGTACCCTCTTCCCCGGCCACCTCGAAGGTGAGCGGGTCGACGTGCTCGCGGTGCAGGTCGGCCACGCGCACGCCGGTGCGTTCCTGCAGTTCGTCGATGGAGCCGATGCAGACGCGGCTGCCGGTGACGTCGTTGACCCAGAT
>JAPOON010000196.1 GCA_026713405.1 Gammaproteobacteria bacterium | reverse complement strand
GGGTTGAGGGAACCGGGCGCCGGATTACAGGCTTCGACATCGAGCGGCACGGGACTGAAAGCCTGGCAGGCCTTGCGGTTCAACCGCCTGGTCTCGTCCGTGTAGCGCAGGCCCGCCGTCAATTCAATCCCGTTGCCCGCAAGCCAGGACACTTCCCCGAAAACGGCGCCCGCCTCGATTTGCTGGTCGTTCTCGCTGACCGTGTTGTACGGCAGGAAAAAACCCCCACCGAAAGCGAAGTCTATGGGCTCCGAATTGTTGATTCCGTCGGGCGTAACATCTTCCTCGGAGAACCAGTACGCCCCGACAAGCCCCGTGAACGCCTGACCGTGGGCAAAGGAAAGCTGGATTTCCTGGCTGAACTGCTCCTGGTCCTGATCGACCAGCACGCCGAAGATGGGGAAGCCGGTTCCGTCCAGATCGATGTGGGTGCGGTGGTCCACCTCTCTATAGGCGGTGACGGACTTCAAGGCCACCGATTCCGCCAACGCAACCTCGATACCGAGGCTGGCCCCTTGCACTTCCAGTCTTTCCAGGTCATTGAAGTCGGCCTCAACCTCGAATGGATCGGCCGAAGGTTCTTTGCCGGCCGTTGCCGCCACCAATACTGGACCGGCCGTAACCCGCGCCGGGGTAATGGAACGCCGGGGATCGCTGACCGACCGGTCCAGGGCAAGGTTGAAGGCCCATCTGTCGCTCGGGGCATAGTTCAGTTGCGCGCGCCAGGCCAGGCTGTCACGGTCGCCATCCGTGGCTCCGGCCGAGTCATGGACATTGTCCGTGTAGCCGTCATGGGCGCCGTAAGCCACCGTCAGGCGGCCCAGCAGGTCGCCGCCGCCGAGCGGCCCACTCATGACGGCCCTGGCCATGCGCTCGTCGTAGTTGCCGAACCCGACTTCGGCATCGAACAGCGGTTCCGCGCCTGGTCTGGCGGAGACGTACTTGATGGCGCCGCCGATGGTGTTGCGCCCGTAAAGTGTGCCCTGCGGACCGCGCAGCACCTCGATGCGTTCCACATCGATCACGTCCAGAAAGGCGCCCTGTGCGCGCCCGAGGTAAACATCGTCAAGGTAGACCCCCACACCCGGGTCCGCAAAAGACAACGAGTCGCGCTGCCCAACACCGCGGACATAGATGATCGCGTTGGCTGCATCCCCCATATTCAGCGAGAGATTCGGCACCACGCGCTGCAGGTCGCCAAGGTCGTCCACCTGCAGGCGCCGCAGTTCAGAGCCCGGCAAGGCGCTAACCGACAGCGGTGTTTCCAGCAGCCCTTCCTCGCGCTTGCGCGCCGTGACGACCACTTCCTCGATAACCATGGATTCGCCAGCCACCGCGGACGATGCCTGTGGCATGAACAGCAGTATCGCCAATGCCGGAATGCTCTGGGTTTTCATCATCCTCTCCGGTCCGTTATGAAGCGGGGCCGACAGCTCCGCCAGTCGCGGACCGACCCCCAACTCCATCGTCCGGCGACGGTACGGGTGAATCAACGGCAAATGTTTGTCGTAAATTTCGCGGCTTTTCTTGCGTGCAGCCACGTCTGAGAGTCCCGGCTGGCGGACGCACCAGGACGGCCCACCACTCCGAGAGTCCACCGGCTTTGCGGCGCTCCAATGTCCGCTTCTGCCGGGCGGCCGGACAGGCCGGACAGGCCGAACAGGCCGAACAGGCCGAACAGTGTGCCGGATGCGTGTCAGCGGTCCAACGAGATGGCCGTCCGCCTCGACTTCACCTGGCCGAGCACGATCGAAGACGAAGCATCCTTCACGGCCGGCAGGCTCAGCAGTTCGCCGTCGAGGAATTCCCCGAACGACCCGAGGTCCGGGGCTACGACTTCCAGCACGAAGTCCTCGGCCCCGGACACCATGTGGCAGGTCTGGACACGGGGGTGGCCCGCAACCCAGTTCCGGAACTCCCGGGCGACTGCGGGGGCCTGGCGGTCGATGCGGACGGAAACGAATGCCTTTACGCCCTGCCCCAGGGCCGCTTCGTTGAGGCGAACCGTAAAGCGCTCGATAAAGCCGTTCGACCGCAAGGACTCCACACGCCTCTGGCAGGCGCTCGGAGAGAGGTTCACCCGTTCCGCCAGCCTCACCCAACTGATGCGGCCGTCGCGCTCGAGCTCATGAAGTATATCCGCGTCAAATCTATCCACTTTGCAGTAATCCTGCACAAAATCGAAATACTACGGGATTATTTTGATCAATCGTAGTCTTGGGCAACCGAAGTTTCACGCACCCAGCGCCCGGCATTTCCTAAACTGGTGCCAACCGCAGCGCCAATCGGAGGTCTCCCGTGCCGCACCTCAGGAAAATCGATCACGTCTCCTACGCCGTCGCCGCCGGCAACATCGAAAAGTGGGCCTG
>JAPOON010000195.1 GCA_026713405.1 Gammaproteobacteria bacterium | reverse complement strand
GCATATTTGAGCGACGAGCAACGCAGTCAGGCGGGCGCAGCGGCGTTCGAATGCCGGCGGACTTTTGCCACGGGCTGCTAGCCCCAGCCCGACGAGAAAACGGTGACCGGGAGGGATTCTGACTCATTTGACACACTTGTCCGCGATTCAGAGGTCTACTCGAACGCGTCAATACCGCACCCGGCTGCTGTTTTCACGTCGGGCTGGGGCATCCCCCTGTAAGGGAAACGGCAAGGATGACTTTCCCCATCGCCTTCCTTAATGTAGCGTGAATTGGACCCAGGGCCGGTGGGAAGGGCGCTCGATTGCGAATCCTGATTGTCAGTGATGCCTGGTATCCGCAGCTGAACGGCGTGGTGCGGGCGCTGTCGACCACCCGTGACCGGCTGGCGGGCATGGGGCACGAGGTGGAAGTGATCGGGCCCGCACCGTTCCGCAGCGTCCCCTGCCCCACCTATCCCGAGATACGGCTCGCCCTCACCGGGCCGGGTCGGGTCGGGCGCCTGATCGAACGTTTTTCCCCCGACGCGGTACACCTGGCCACCGAGGGGTCACTCGGCTGGTGCGCGCGGCACTGGCTCAAGCGGCGCGGCATTCCCTTCACCACCTCTTTCCACACCATGTTTCCGCTCTATCTGAAAATTCGGGGCGGCATACCGGAAAGCTGGTCGTTCGCGCTGTTGCGCCTGTTCCACAATGCCGCCGTACGGACCATGTATTCGACGGAAACCCTGAGATCGGTGCTCGACCGCCAGGGTTTCGCGGCCCTCGCCCAATGGGTTCGGGGCGTGGATACCGAACTGTTCCGCCCCGTCCCGCCCGCCGACCTGCAGTTGACCGGGCCCATCCTGATGTACGTCGGGCGCCTGGCGGTGGAGAAGAACCTCGATGCGTTCCTGGCACTGGACATCCCCGGCACCAAGGTGTTGGTGGGCGACGGGCCCCAGCGCAAGGCACTGGAATCGCGTTACCCCGAGGCCGTCTTCCTCGGCTCCCGCTTCGGCGAGGAACTGGTCGCCCACTACTGCGCGGCGGACGTTCTCGTGTTCCCCTCGAAAACCGACACCCTGGGCCTGGTGATGCTGGAAGCCACAGCGTGCGGCGTACCCGTGGCGGCATTGCCGGTGCCCGGGCCGAACGACGTCATCGCCGACAGCGGCGCCGGTGCGCTGAACGACGACCTCGGCGCGGCGATCGGGGCCGCCCTCGAGATCGATCCGAAGGTCTGCCGGGAGCACGCGCTGCGCCAAACCTGGGACGTCTCCGCCCGCCAGTTCCTGGGCAACCTGGAGCCGGTCAACCTGAAACAACCCGCCAGCCCGGTCCGTGAAGGAGGCACCGCATGAGAATCCTGGTACTGGGCGGTGACGGCTTCTGCGGGTGGCCCACGTCCCTGCACCTCTCAATGCAGGGCCACGATGTCACGGTCGTGGACAACCTCTCCAGGCGCAACATCGACAACGAACTGCAGGTGCAGAGCCTCACGCCCATCCGCTCCATCACCACACGGCTCGGGGCCTGGAAGGAAATAACCGGCCGGAATATCGCCTACGAACGGCTCGATGTGGCCACCGAATACGACCGCCTGCTGAATCTACTGCGCGCGCGCCGGCCCCAGGGCATCGTGCACTTCGCTGAGCAGCGTGCCGCGCCCTATTCCATGAAGTCGTCCTGGCACAAGCGCTACACGGTGAACAACAACCTCAACGCCACCAACAACGTGCTGGCCGCCATCGTCGAGTCCGGGGTGGACGCTCACCTGGTGCACCTCGGCACCATGGGCGTGTATGGCTACTCGTCGACGGGCGTCAAGCTGCCCGAGGGCTATCTCACCGTGAAGATGACGGCCGGCGACGGCGCCGAGGTGGAGCAGGAGATCCTCTACCCCGCCAACCCCGGCAGCATCTACCACATGACCAAGACCCAGGATCAGCTCTTCTTCGCCTTCTACAGCAAGAACGACGGGGTGCGCATCACCGACCTGCACCAGGGCATCGTCTGGGGGACGCAGACCCGGGAGACGCGCCTGGACGAGCGGCTGATCAACCGCTTCGACTACGACGGCGACTACGGCACCGTGCTGAACCGGTTCCTCATGCAGGCCGCCATCGACT
>JAPOON010000194.1 GCA_026713405.1 Gammaproteobacteria bacterium | reverse complement strand
GAGCCGCCGGCTCCGCGCCAGGTCACGCATGGTGGCGACCACCGTATCGCGGTTGCGCGCAAAGGCGAGCGCTGCTTCGAGACCGAAACCGCTGCTGCAGCCGGTGATCAGTACGACGGCCACTTTGGTCCTGCGCGGGTGATAGGCATGGCCGCTGAATCCAAACGGTTGTTTTCGCTATAGTAAGTGCACGTTCGCCTGGAAGCGACCAAGCCCCACCCATGCCCCACCGAATCGTCTTTCCGGAGCGCGGCCGCGCGATTCTGCAGGAGTTCGACCTGCCGGCGATGCCCGACGATTCGGTGCAGGTCCGCACCATTCACAGCCTGATGAGCATCGGCACCGAGACGGCCATACTCAACCAGCGCTACGATCCGGGCACCCACTACGACCGGATCTTCGGCTTCCCGCAACTGAAGACCGGCGTGCAGGCCGTCGCCCGGGTCGAGGCGGTCGGCTCTGCCGTGGCGGAGTTTGAAATCGGGGACCGCGTCTACATGCGCATGGCCCACGGTTCGCACCAGGTCATGCCGGAATCGCTACTCTCCCCCATTCCCGATGCGGTGGATTCGAAGCCCGCCTGCTGGTGCGGCCTGGCCAAGACCGCCTTTCGCGCCGCCCGGGCCGCACCGTTCGACCCCGGCCGCCAGGTATTGATCATCGGCGCCGGGCCGGTCGGGCAAATGGCGGTGCGCTGGGCGCGAAGCGCAAACGTGGGGCTGCTCGCCGTCTCCGACCTGTCTGATTACCGGCTCGGCCATGCCGAGCGGGGCGGGGCCACGCATACGCTCTGCGGCGACATCGCCGGGCATCTCGGCGAAATCGGTGTCATGAACGACGGCACCGGCCCGGAAATCGTGGTGGAAGCGACCGGCAGCCCGGCGGTGTTCCCGAGCGCACTGGCCGCGGCAGCGCGGTTCGGCGAGGGGATTCTGCTGGGCGACACCGGCTTTCCGGACCGCCAGCATCTCACTTCCGATGTGATGACCAAGGGCCTGACCATCCAGGCGACCCACGACAGCCACGACCGGGACGGCTGGACGCAACGCCGGGTCGATGAACTGTTCTTCGCTTCCCTTATGAACGGACGATTCGATGTCGGCGGCCTGATCACCCACGAGTTTACGCCCGCGGACTGCGCCGAGGCCTATGCCCTGGCCGTGGAACGCCGGGGCGAAGCCATGGGCATCCTGTTCGACTGGTCGCAGTCCGACTGGTAATCCCCGTTGCGCCGGTTCGCCACAACACTGGCCGTACTGCTTCTGTTCGATGCGGGTTCCGCGCTGGCCGAGGCATCGGCAACAGAAGGTCTGCGCAATCCGGCCCCGGAAACCAGACAGGATCGAAACAGCGCCCACCCAGCAACGCCGACACAGGTCCTGCTCATCAACCAGGTCGCCCCACGCACCCACTTCTATCACTCGGACGTACTCGAACCCTGGGCGCAGGATGTCGCCGAGGTGACCGGGGGGCGCGTGCAGGTGCGCTTCAGCACCGCGCCGCTCGGCAGCTACCGGCGCAACTTCGACATGGCCTGGTCTGGCCTGGTGGACCTGGCCGGGGGCAACCAGAGTTCCAATCCCGGCCGCTTCCGGCTGGTCATGATCAACGAGTCCCCGTATCTCGGCACCAGCGACCCGGAGTCGATTTCCGTCGCCCTGTGGCGCACCTACACGCAACACCTGGCAGCCGCCGGCGAGTTCGCCGGCACCGAGGTTCTGGCACTGCACGTCAGCAGCCTGCAGCAGCTCTACACCACCGTGCAACCGGTGCGCGAGATGGCGGACCTGCAGGGTCTCAAGATCGCCGCGCCCAGCGAACTGGGGGCCGACCTGATTGCGCGGCTCGGCGCCATACCGGTGCTGCTCACCGCCCCGGAGATCCATGACGGGCTATCCCGGGGCATTATCGACGGGGTCAGCATGGGGCCCACCGGAACGTCGCGCCTGCACCTGTATCCCTTCCTGAAATACGAAACGCCCGTCGCCGATGGCGCTGGCCTGAGCTGGGGCGGCTTCTACCTGGTCGCCAACAGGCGGAGCTGGCAGCGCATCGATGCGGAGGACCGGCGCCGTATCCGGGCGATCTCCGGCGAAGCGTTTGCCCGCCGCGCGGCCAGGGTATTCATCGAAAGGACCGTCGATGCGGCATCGGAACTGCAGCGCGCGGGCATCGTCCGCATCGCACCGAGCGCGGATTTCGAGCGCCGGTTCCGGGCCGCCGCGGCCTTCATCGACGAGGCTTGGGTGGAACATGCCAACGCCAACGGCATTGACGGCGCCGCGGTGCTCGAGTCATTCCGAATCGAGGTGCGGCGGGAAGCCGGCCGCCTCGGCCGCCTGAGCGCGGCGGGGGCCGTCACTTTCCCGGCCGCACCCACCACACTGGTCCTACCTGCCAACCCGGCTACCACAGTCCTCAGGAGCAATCCGGTTACCCCGGCCCTCCCGGTTACCCTGGCCCTCCCCGTCACCCCGGCCCTTCCCGGCACCCCGGCCCTCCCAATTTCTCCGGCTCTCTCGATTCCGGAAACGACACCGGCTCACCGGGCTGCCCCCGCTGTCCCCGCTGTCCCCGCTGTGCCCACTGTGCCGGCCGCATGACCAGGGGCATCGATCGGCTGATCCGCACGGCATCCGGCGCCCTCACCTGGGTTGCGGGCGCGGCGGTTCTGGCGATGGTACTGGTCACCGCGGTCGACGTGGTCGGGCGCTATTTCCTTGGCAAGCCGGTGACCAGCGGGCATGCGCAGGTACAGGCCCTGGTGTTCATCGTCGTCTTCCTGGGCCTGCCATTGCTGTCCTCGATCCGCGGCTACATGCAGGTCGAGTTGCTCGATGCGGCGCTGCCGGCGCGGTTTGCGCGGATACGGGAGCGGCTGATCGACGGCGCCGCCGCGGCCTGCCTCGCGGTTTTCGGCCTGCAATTCCTGTGGCAGGGCCGGTATTACAGCTACCGGGGTGAGTACAT
>JAPOON010000193.1 GCA_026713405.1 Gammaproteobacteria bacterium | reverse complement strand
GCCGCTCGCGAGGCACTGGCCGAGACGCGCCTGCCCCTTGTCCTGCACGGGGTCTTCGTGGCCGAACCCCCGGCGGCATCCACAGCCATCCTGGCGCGCAAGGGGCGTTCGGAGGAGCTGTATCACATCGGTGACAGGGTGCCGGGAAACGCGACCCTGGACAGCGTCTATCTCGATCACATCCTGCTGCGGCGCGGCCGGTCCCTGGAACGGCTCACTTTCCCCAAATCCGACGAGCGATTCGCAATTCCGAGCCCCGAGCCCGAAAGCGCCCGGTCCGGCTCGATCAATCCACCGGCGCTGGAACAACGCGGCCCGTCCCCCGCATCCTCCCTGCCACCTCAGCCACCAGGCGGCGATGCCACGGAGGCTTCGCCCGAGGCGATGGCGGAAAGATACCGGGAGAGGCTGAAAACCGACCCGAAGAGCGCCCTGGGCGAACTCGGACTGACGCCTGTGGGCGGCGACGCACCCGCCGGCTACCGGCTCGACCGCCTTTCCCAATCTCCCTATCTTCGGCAGACCGGCCTCAAGCCGGGCGACGTCATTCTCTCCGTCAACGGGCAGCCCGTCGGGGATGTGGGCCGCGACCGGCTGGAACTCGACAATGTGCTCGCCCAGGGTTCCGCCCGCATCGAGGTGCAACGGGGCGAACGGCGCTTCTTCATCACAGCGTCGTTGAAGTAGCCTTAGAATCGGGGCCATCGTGAAGATCCCACGGAACATCCTCACAACCGCAGTTCTGGCTTTGGCGCTGGTGGCGCCGGCACTGGCCGCCACCGCAGCGGCGTCCGCCGCCAGTCCGGACCAGACCTGGACGATCAACATCAAGAACGCCGATATCCGCGAATTCGTAACCCAGGTGGCGGAAATCACCGGCGAAACCTTCGTAGTCGACCCCAGGCTGAAAGGTGAGGTGACCGTGATTTCCAGCACGCCGCTGAACGCCGACGGAATCTACGAACTGTTCCTCTCGGTACTGCGCGTACACGGGTTCATCGCCAGCCCCTCGGGCGATGTGATCCGCATCCAGCAGAGCGCCACCGGCAAGCAGACCCCCGGGCTGGACGACCAGCTGAGCCATGTGGCTCCGGAAGAACTGGTCACCCGGGTCATCGCCGCGCAGAACGTGGAGTCCACGGAACTGGTCAAGATACTGCGGCCGCTGATCCCGCAGTACGGGCACATTGCCGCCGTGGCCGAACCCAACATCGTCATCATCAGCGACCACGCCGACAATATCCTGCGGCTCATGCGCATCATCGAGCAGATCGATGTGGCGGAAGAAGACGAGATCGTCGTGGTGCCCCTCCAGGAGGCCTGGGTGGAGACCGTGGTCGAGTTGCTGGAACGGCTCGCCCCCAGCCAGATCGGCGGCAGCGCCAGCGGCCCGCAGAGCATCCAGATCATCGCCAACAAGCGCAACAACTCGCTCATCGTGCGCGGCAAGCCCCGGCCCGTGGCGGAGATCCTCAAGATCGTCGAGTTGATCGACAAGCCCGCCACGGCCACCGGCGGCGTGCGGGTGGTCTACCTCAAACACGCCGACGCGGTGGCGGTCGCCGAGGTGCTCAAGGGCACCCTGGACCAGCGCTCCTCGGACGGCGACAGCGAACAGGCAGCAACCATCCAGGCCGATGAATCGCTGAACGCAATCATCATTCGCGCCGCCCCCAGCGCCATGGCAGAGATTCTCGACATTCTCGACCAGCTCGATATCCGGCGCACCCAGGTACTGATCGAGGCGGCCGTGGTCGAAGTGCAGATGACCGACCAGCGGACCATCGGCGCGGAGACCGCCGCCGCCGATGCCGAAGGGGCCACCTCCCCCATAGCCAGCTCGGCGCTGGACGGCGTGATCACCAACCTCATTCAGAACCTGAGCGTCAACGGGGAAGGCAACCAGATCGACGCAGACGTGCTCGCCGGGTTGGCCAGTATCTCCAGCCCCACCCTCGCCGTGGCGAGAGTCGACCCCGAGGGCTTCTCGTTCGGCAGCATCATCACGGCGCTCGGCACCGCCAGCGACGCCAACCTGCTGTCCACACCCAGCATCATGACCCTGGACAACCAGGAGGCGAAGATCGTGGTCGGCAACGAAGTGCCGTTCCGCACGGGTTCGTTCACGACCCAGGCCGATGGCGCAAACAATCCGTTCACGACCGTACAGCGGGAAGATGTGGGGCTGCAGCTCACCGTCACTCCACACGTGCACGACGGGACATCCGTGCGGCTGGACATCGCCCAGCAGATTACCAACGTCGTCGACTCTCCCATCGGCGATGCCGGCTTCGCGGACGTGGTCACTTCAAAACGGGAGATCGAAACCACCGTCCTCGCAGAAGACCGCCAGATCATCGTCCTCGGCGGCCTGATTCAGGACAATATCTCCGAATCGAACAAGAAGGTGCCCGTACTCGGCGACATTCCGGGTCTCGGGTTCTTTTTCCGGTCCACGTCCAAGACCGCCACCAAGACCAACTTGTTGATATTCTTGAGACCGACCATTATCAGGTCGCAGGATGACGCGCATGATGCGACCGAGCGCAAATACAGGGACATCTGGGAAGTGGAGATCACCTCCCCGGTTTCCGATCCCATGGAAGCCCTGTTCGAGGGCGTGTCGTCGCCACCCCACCAGCAAGCGCCCGCCGCTCGGCCGGACTAGCAGTTTTTGCCCACGCGTCCAGCGCGGCACCGAGACGGGAGCGAAGGGTGGGTGAAAAGCCACGCCTCCCCGATAAGGCGCAGGGAACCGGCCCCTGATGCTGCGCGGGCACGGTTACCGGCTCGCCCGAACACTGATCCGGGCGATCGTACGGCCAAGGATCGCCGGGGCACCTCCCCGGGATCTCCCCGCCGATACGGTATTCGTGCTGCCCCAGCGTTCGCTGTCCGATGTCGTGGTTCTGGACCTGATCTGTGCCCGAAACGGGTGGACCGACCCGCGATCCCGCATCAGCCTGGGCGATCTCGAGGAAAGGCAGCGCATCGTTTTCCTGAACCGCCCGGCGGGCCCCCTGCTGCGCAACACGATGCGCGCCGTGCCCGAACGCCTCACCCGGCTGCTGGACAGTCCGGCCGCTCCTTCGAGCGATATCGAGTTGCGGCCCGTCCAGGTGTTCTGGGGCCCCACGACAAGCCGTGAGCGCTCGCTGATCCGCACGGCCTTCTCCGAGCATTGGGCGGCCTCCTCGCGTCTGCGCCGCTTCGTCAACATGCTGATCTCACGCAGCCACATCGTGGTCGATTTCGGAGAGCCGCTCGGCCTTCGCGATGCGGTGCAGGGTGATGAACAGCGGCGGGCGCGGCGCACCGCGCGCATCCTGCGGGTACGGCTGCGCCAGCAGAAGGTGGCGGCGCTGGGACCGGACTTCTCCCATCGCCGCACGCTGCTCGGCCAGGTGGTGGAAAGCCGGGCGGTGCGCGACGTGATCGAACAGCAGGTTGCGGCAGCCCGGCGCGGGCCAAACCCCGAAAAGCTGCGGCGCAAGGTGCGCAACCAGGCGCACAAGGCCTCGATGAGGATGGCCTCGGACATGTCCTACCCGCTGATCAGGACGGTCCTTCGCGTGCTCTCGGCATTCTGGCGCCGCATCTACGACGGCATCGAAGTGCACGGGCTGGCACGCATCGCATCGCTCGGCCGCACCCATACGCTGGTCTACGTGCCGTGCCATCGCAGTCACATCGACTACCTCATGCTTTCCTACCTGCTCTTCCAGCGCGGCCTGATGATTCCCCACATCGCCGCCGGGGAAAACATGAACATGCCCGTTGTCGGCAACCTGCTGCGCCAGGGCGGCGCCTTCTACATGCAACGCAGTTTCCGTGGCGACCCGCTGCATGCCGCGCTCTTCTCGGAGTACCTCTACCAGGTGTACCGGCGCGGACATTGCGTGGAGTTCTTCCCGGAAGGCAGCCGGACGCGAACGGGCCGGCTGCTGCCGGCGCGCATCGGCCTGCTCAAGATGTCCATTGCCCATTCCCGCCGCGGGCTCCCCCGGCCGCTGGCCTTCGTGCCGGTTTATTTCGGCTACGAGAAGCTCATAGAGGCGGCTTCGTACCTCGATGAAATGCGGGGCGCGAAAAAGCAGCGCGAAACCGTCGCCGACATCCTGCGGAGCCTCAGACTCGTCCGGCAGAACTTCGGGCGCGTCGAGGTCAACTTCGGCAAGCCCCTGTACCTGGAACAGTGGCTGGAGCAACGGGCGGTCAGCGACGGCGCAGGAGCCGGCAGCGCGGGCGTGCCGGGCATCGGGACCGAACCGGCCGGGGACGAATCCGAAACGGAATCGGCCGCCGAAGCAATCGAGTTGGGACGGGAAATCCTCATGCGCATCAACGATGCCGCCTCCGTCAACCCGGTCAACCTGGCAGCCCTGGTCATCCTCTGCACCCCGCGCCTGGCAATCGCCGAGTCGGTACTCGCCGCACAGATCGACTGCTACCTCGACCTCTTGCGCCGGGATAGCGCCAATCACGACTATCAGCTCACCGAACTGGACGGCGCCGGCGCCATCGCCCACATCGCGCAGCTCGGCATGCTGAACCGCGAACGGCACGACTTCGGCGAGGTGCTCACGCTGCAGCCCGTCGCCGCGGTACAGATGACCTGGTACCGGAACAACGTCGCCCATGTGCTGGCGCTGCCGTCTCTGATCGCCTGCCTCCTCGAGAAGCGCCGGCGACCCCTTTCCCGCGAGGCGATGCAGCGGATGGTCGAGCTGGTGTACCCCTACCTGGCCCGGGAACTGCACGGGCGATTTGAACCCCCGGACACGGCGCGCTGGACGGAGCACCTGGTGCAATCGGGCCTCATCATCGAGCGGGAGGGTCGTCTGGCGCCGCCACCCGCGCGGTCGGCGGTACACTACCGGCTGCACCTCCTCGCCGGCATTGCCCGGCCGATCCTGGAGCGGAACTACATCGTGCTGGGGCTCCTGGCCGAACCCGGAAAGCCGGCCCGAACAAGGCAGGAACTCCAGGATCGAAGCCTGCTCATTGCCCGCAAGGTAGCCCGGATGCACGGCATCAACGCTCCGGAATTCTTCGACAAGCGTGTTTTCGATGCATTCGTCGACAAGCTGATCGAAGATGGCGCCGTCATCGAGAACGCCGATGGCCGGCTCGCCCGCACCCCCATCGTCGACAACGTGCTGCGCGGATCCGAAACCGTGATCGACGCCGAATACCGCTACGCAATTCTGGCCGACTGAGGGGGCCCGGCCCTGCTACCAGCCAAGCCCGACGGGAACCCCCGAAACCCAGACGTGGCCCCACCACAGGGCGACGAAGACGATCGCCGCGAGCAGTGGCGCGACCCAGCCGATATCCGCAAGCCCGAGCGACTGACGCCCCGAGGCGACCGCGGCAAAGGGCAGCAGCGACGTGGCGTCGCGAAACGCTGTCCAGCCTTCCCCGAACACCTGCTGCTTGCGCCGGTCGATGAGCACCATGCCGAATCCCGAGATCAACCCGAACGCGCCGAAAAAGATCAGCGACGGCAGATCGCCATTGGCCAGCAGGTGACTCACCGACCAGACCAGGATGCCGCACTGCACCGGGTGACGGGTGATCTTGAGCACCCCGTCCACCGGCACTTCCGAACCGCTGTCGAGCACAACGCCGACCGTCGTTGGATTCTTGGTCATGACACCGCCGATTACCAGCAGCAGTGCCAGCGGCATCAGCACCAGGGGCACCAGGCGCAACAGGTCGCCAGTCGGCCAGAGCAGCATGGCCGGCACCGTCGCATTGTAGGCACGTATGAGCAACACGATCAGCACGATGGAGACGATCGCATAAATCGCCACATAGGCTTTCTCGCCCATCGCACCGACCAGGCGGTCACGCAAGCCGGTGCTGGTGACACCGAGGTGCTGAACCACGAACAGCACGGCCAATACCGCCAGCCAGGTGAGATCGTTCATGTCATTCCCCTACCGAGCACGAACGGTGGATTCTAGCCCGTGGCAAATCCGCCTGCATTCGAACCGCCGAGCCGGCACGAGGCACGGTCCTCCGGCACACCAATCGGAAGGGCTGATGGTGGAGTCGGGCTAGTGCCCTGCCCGATACACGTCGAACCGCACAAGCCTGCCCCGGATCCGCCAGCTTGGCGCCGAAGCGGACGAGTCCCTGGCCCGGCGCGTGACCACCACCCGGTCACGCGCTGCCCGTTGCGCCAGGTGGATCTGTCGCGAGAGGGCCGTCTCGCCCCGCCACGCCAGATCACGCAGATACTGCATTTCCCTGCCGGGCAAGGCCGTTTTGCGCCGTGCCGGGAACATCGGGTCCAGATAGGCCACCTCCACCGCCTTGGGGTGGT
>JAPOON010000192.1 GCA_026713405.1 Gammaproteobacteria bacterium | reverse complement strand
GTATAGGGCCCGCTCAGTTCATGCACGTTGGGGTCTGCCCCCAGAACGTGCTCGTAGAGGATGAGTTGCTGGTAACCCAGTTCCTCCGCGGTAGTCGCAAACTCCCGGATCAGGCCCAGATCGGAACCGAATTCAGTCTGCGGATAGACGAGTCCGAGTTTCATCGATGCACCTCATGCATGGAATACCCGTTTGAACGCAGCTTCGATTGGAGACATTACTTCACTGGCCCAGGTGCAGTGCAAGGGGCGTCTCTTCCTGAGTACCGGCAGGGCATTGTTTGTGATTGGCCTGTCGGCCATCATGCCGCAGTCCAAGGTCATGTATCGATATGGATATCTCTTTCCTGCAGCCCGGCCAACGCATCTTCGTCAGCGGCTCGAGCAATGAGCCCGCCGGGCTGCTTGCCGCCCTGAGAGAGGAGGAATTGCCAGACGACCTGCATTTCATCCAGTTCCCGCTTTCAGGTTACAACCGCGCGGATTTCACGGCCTGGCACCCCACGTTCCAGGCAACCACGATGTTCATGGGGTCCAACCTCAGGAAAGCGGACCCGGAGCGCCTGCACTTCGTGCCCATGCAGATGCGCGCCATATACGACTATCTCAGCCGAGATATCGATGTCGCGCTGATCCAGGTGGCCCGCGGCCGCGACGGGCGGCTGCGCCTGGGGCCCAACGTCGATTTCACCGGGGCGGCGCTCACCGGTGCCAGGTTCGTGCTGGCGGAACTGAATGAGGCATTCGCCGCGCCCGCCGGATGCCCGTTGATCGACGAATCGCGCATCGACAGCCTGCTCGTCACCAATCGGCCGCTCTACGAATTTCCCGCACCCGCCCTGGATTCCAGCGCCATCGCCATCGGCGAACAGGTCGCCGGCCTCATCCGCGACGGCGACTGCATCCAGACGGGCATCGGCGCCATCCCGGCCGCCATCCTGTTGGCGCTCAAGGACAAGAACGACCTTGGCATGCACGGCGGCATCGTCGACGACGGCGGCATGGCGCTGATCGAGAACGGCAACGTCACCGGCGCCAACAAACCCGTCGACACCAATCGTCACGTCACCGGCATGGCCATCGGTACGCATGCCCTCATGGACCGGCTTGCGGACACGCCGGAGGTTCTGTTCAAGGGCGCCAACCACACCCATGAAGTCGGCGTCATAAGGCAGTTGCCGGGGTTTGTCTCCGTCAACTCGGCGGTGGAAATCGATCTAATGGGCCAGGTCAATGCCGAGTTCGCCAGGGGCCGTCAGATCTCCGGCACCGGGGGTTCCGTCGATTTCATGCGCGCGTCCAAGTTGAGCCCGGGCGGCCGCTCCATCATCGCCATGAATGCTACGGCCCGCGGGGGCATCGCTTCTCGCATTGTTCCCAGGGTCGAGGTGGTCACCGCCCTGCGTACCGACGTGGACACCGTGGTGACCGAGCATGGTGTAGCGGAACTTCGCGACCTGCCGCTTGCCGCTCGCGCCGAGGCGCTCATCGCCATAGCGGCGCCGGAATTTCGGGATGAATTGAGGGAAGCGTCTCGGGGGTAGACGCGTTTGCGAGTGGCGGATCAAACGACCCCCGCCTTGCGAAACCCGGCGATCTCCTCGTCCGTATACCCGGCTTCCCCAAGAATCTCATCGGTGTGCTGCCCGAGATCCGGCGCCACGGCACCAGGCGTGAGCGGCGTCTCGCTCATGCGAATGGGCACCCCCACGGTCTGCTGCACGTTGCCCTCGGCGTCCTGCGTCTCGGCGAAATAGCCGTTTTCCCAGGCGCCGGGATCGTCCACGACCTGCTGGTAGTCGCGTACCGGCGCATAGCGCACGTCTATGCCCTCAAACGCCGCGCACCATTCGTTCGTGGTGCGGGTCTTGAGGGTCTTTTTGAGTTCTTCCGCCAGTCGTTCCATGTCGTCAAGTGTGGCCGATGCGGGTCGCAGGCCATCCTCCACCGCCAGGTCCGGGCGGTCGATGGCGATGCAGAAAGCGTCCATGTCCTCCGGCGCCACGCCGACCAGGGCGAGCCAGCCGTCGGCGGTCTCGAAGATGCTGTACGTCGGAACGAGCAGGGGGTGCCCGAAGTTCGCGCGGCCCGGCATCTTGCCGTTCAGGAAGAACGCGGTGTATTCGCTGGCCTGCGCCCAGATCTGACCGCCCAGCAGCGACACCTCCACGCGCTGCCCGCGGCCCGTCTGCTGGCGGGCGTGCAGGGCGGCCAGTATGCCGGCCACCAGGTTCAGGGAGCCGATGTGGTCGGCGATGGTCACGCCCACCGGCGACGGCGGGTCGCCGTCGCGGCCGATTGTACTGATCAGCCCCCCAGAGGCCTGGCCGGCAAGATCCGCACCCTTGCGTTTGGCGTCCGGCCCGAGGGGCCCCAGTGTGTTGCCGGCGGCCCAGACGATACCGGGATTGAGTTGGGCGAGGGCTTCGTAGCCCAGCCCCCACCCATGGAGCGTTCCTGTCTGGAAATTGCTGATAACCACATCCGCGGTCTCGGCCAGCTTGCGGAACACGCTGACGCCGTCCGGCTGATGCAGGTCGAGGGTCAATGCCCGCTTGCCGCGGTTACAACCGATATACCAGGGGCTGCGGAAGTCCTCGGCCGACAGTGGCAGGAACCGGGCGTGGTCGCCGAAACCGGGCAGTTCGATCTTGATGACATCCGCGCCCATGTCCGACAGCATTGCGCCGGCCTGGGGGCCCTGTACCAGAATGCTCACATCGAGCACGCGGATACCGTTCAACGGTCCGGACACGGTTCGTCCTCCCTGTGTATGCGATTGCCTGCGGCGCCCTGGCTGGCCTTATGCGTGAATCGGTCCGGCTGGACGCTCCAGGAATACCGGGAAGCTACCAGAGTCCGGGATAACCGGCTACAGCGACCTGGCGAATCCCACGATGGAGCGCATGGTTTCCTCGCAAATCTCCGGCAGCACATCGAAGAACTCGTCAGCCGAGTGGCTGGTACCGAGTACCGTCCGGCCGATGGCCTGCACCCCGGCCGCGGCAAGCTTGCGGTAGTACGCGATGCCCTCGTCACGCAGCGGGTCGAGTTCGTTCACGGAAATCACGTGTGGCGGCAGGCCCGCCAGGTCGTCGGCCGAGGCATGGTAGGGCCAGGCCAGGGCATTGCGGCCGTGCTGCCCGGAGGGGTCGTATGCCTTGACCAATCCCATCATCATCGAGCACGCGAGCCCGGCATAGTCATCGTTTTCGCGCAGCGAGACGAGTTCCGCCGGCGGGTCGGCGTAGTTGCCGCAAATGTAGGGACACATGGCGTAAGCCCCGTCGATTTCATCGATCCAGCCTTCCCGGTTGGCCCGCAGTGCGGTTGCCAGGGTGAGGTTGCCGCCGCCCGATTCACCTGAAATCGTGATTGTGGATATGCCAAGGCGCGCCTTGTTGGCATACACCCAGCGAACCGCGCTTGCGCAATCGTTCAAACCCGCGGGGAAGGGGTGATTTCCCAGTCGCCCGCCGGCGTTGCGGAATTCCACCCCCATCACGACAACGCCCTTGTCGGCCAGGCTGTCGCGCCATCGGATGAATTCCGGGCCGGCCGCGCTCATTATTGCCATGCCGCCCCCGTGGATGTGCACGATGCCGGGTACCGGCCCGTCGGCAGCGACGGGCTTGTGCACGAAGAGCGGTATCTCGTTGCCCTCCATGCCGGTGATGACCTCGGTCGAGGTCGCTACCGAGTCGAACACCGGCAGGTTCTCCAGCAGTTGCGGATGTTCAGCAGCGGCGGCTTCATCGAGGGCGGAACAGTAGGCCAGGCACTCCTCGTAGGAGGAATCGCCGTCGACCGGGGTGAGGTCCGGGGGACGCAGGTCGAGCGTATCGGCGACGGCTCTCAGGCGCGGGTCCGCGCGCTCATCGTCGGCCAGGGTGGCGTCGGGGTTGCCGAGTTTGCCGGGCAGGTGGGGGTTGGAATTGCTCATGGGGTTTCCTTGCGGTGTGACTTGCGGCTATTGCATCGCAACCGATAGCATAGCCG